>JBBRFY010000016.1:0-30744 GCA_038241205.1 Cytophagales bacterium | reverse complement strand
AATACAACTCATAAGTATGACCTGCAATCGTTGGTGATGAGAAATTAATGAAATAATTCACATCAGCCGTAACTGGTGAGCACAGCTTATCTGGAGATTTATTACTTCCTGATCCCAAACTCGGGGGAAGAACAGAACATTGAGAATATGCCTTCTCAGAAAATGATAAGAATATTACAAAAACTAAAAAAGTAAACCTCAACAGTTTAAAAAATGACATCTCAATAGGTTTCAAAAGGCTAAAATAATAAGAATATAAGCGTCAGGCAAACAGTATGTCTACAGCATAATTAACTTAACGATTAATAAATGTTGAAGATGGAGAATGAGGTAACCGGTTTAAGTTTCAAAGTTCGAGGTTCAAGGTTCAAAGTTAAAGGTTCGAGGTTCATAATGGAGTGAACATGGAAGTTGGAACTATTGAATAAATATCAGTTCCCCATTAACAATTAACTATTAAGGTTTAAACTTTAACCGAAAAATCTACCTTTGCACCCGGTTTACTAAGGCCATTACTATTTCTATGTCAGCTACTGCCAAATATATCTTCGTAACCGGGGGTGTTACTTCATCTTTAGGGAAGGGAATTATCGCTGCTTCACTGGCGCAACTGCTTCAGGCTCGGGGCTTTAAGGTCACCATCCAGAAGTTCGATCCGTATTTAAACATCGATCCGGGAACCCTAAACCCATACGAGCATGGCGAATGCTACGTAACCGATGATGGTGCCGAAACCGATCTGGACTTAGGACATTATGAGCGTTTTCTCAACGTTCGCACCTCGCAGGCCAATAATGTTACCACTGGCAGAATCTATAATAATGTAATCACAAAGGAGCGAAAAGGCGAATATTTAGGAAAAACCGTTCAGGTTGTTCCGCATATTACCGATGAAATTAAGCGCAACATCTTTTTGCTGGGCGAATCGGGTGAGTATGATTTCATCATAACCGAAATTGGTGGTTGTGTGGGTGATATTGAGTCGCTTCCGTTTATTGAAGCGGTTCGTCAGGTGAGATGGGAACTGGGTTCAAACCGCTCGTTGGTTATTCACCTTACATTAATTCCGTATCTAAAAGCTGCAAAAGAATTAAAGACCAAGCCTACCCAACACTCCGTTAAGGAATTGCTGGAAGCTGGTATTCAACCTGATATCTTGGTTTGTCGCACGGAGTTACCGTTGCCGATGGACATTCGTAAGAAGTTAGCGCTGTTTTGTAACGTGCATCTAAACTCCGTAATCGAGGCGATGGATGCAGACACTATTTATGATGTGCCCATTTTAATGCGCAAAGAAAAACTAGATGAGCGCGTTCTGGCCAAGATGAAAGAAACATCGAAGGTAGAACCGGATTTGGAGCAGTGGAAAACATTTTTAGGAAAATTAAAAAATCCACTTAACGAGGTAAATGTTGGTGTGGTGGGTAAGTATGTTTCCCTTCCGGATGCTTACAAATCTATTGCTGAAGCGTTTGTTCATGCTGGTGCTGAGAATGATTGCAAAGTAAATGTAAAGTGGATTTCGTCTGAAGAGATATATAAGGAGTCTGTTGAGCATGTGCTGGATGGATTGGATGGAATTTTAGTTGCGCCTGGTTTTGGCGAGCGCGGATTGGAAGGTAAGATTGAAGCCATTCGTTACGTGCGCGAAAATAAAATTCCATTCTTCGGTATATGCTTGGGTATGCAATGTGCCGTAGTTGAATTTGCTCGAAATGTTTTAGGCTTTGATGCTAGTTCAACCGAACTCAATCCTAAAACAAAATATCCGGTGATTGATATGATGGAAGAGCAGAAGAAGATCACTATAAAAGGCGGCACCATGCGTCTTGGATCGTATACATGCAAACTCAAAAAGGGTAGTAAGGCACATCATGCATACGGAGAATCAACCATCCATGAGCGCCATAGACATCGCTATGAATTCAACAATAAATACCTTGAACAAATTGAAGAAGCCGGATTGAAAGCAGTAGGTACAAATCCTGAATCTTCATTAGTAGAAGTAGTCGAACTAAAAGACCATCCGTGGTTTGTTGGTGTTCAATATCACCCTGAATTGAAAAGTACTGTTTTAAATCCTCATCCTTTGTTTGTGAAGTTTGTGGAAGCTGCTTTGATTCATAAGCGGAGTGTTTAAAGTTCAAGTTCCAGGTTCCAAGTTTCAGGTCGATAGTGAGTACGTTATAAATTTGAGTAGTGGCTACATTTAAATCATTTGAGGATATTGAAGCTTGGCAAAGGGCTCGTGAATTATGCTCGAGTATTTATGAACTCACAGTAGTAGGAAATTTCTCTAAAGACTTCAGTTTAAAAGATCAAATTAATCGATCTGCAGGTTCGACAATGGATAATATCGCAGAAGGATTGGAGCGCGGTGGTAATAGAGAGTTTATCCAGTTTCTTGCAATCGCAAGAGGATCTATCGGGGAAGTAAGATCGCCATTATATCGCGCTAAGGATCGCCACTACATTGAATCGGAAAATTTTACTCAACTTTTCGAAAAGGCAATTGTAATAAGTAAACTCATAACATCACTAATGAAATATCTTCAACAAAGTGATTTTAAAGGAATGAAATTTCATAAACCTTAAACAAGAGCTAAACCCTTGAACTTGGAACTTGGAACCTGAAACTAAAAAAATTAACGATTAACAATTAACTTAAAATGGATAGAAACTCCGCCATCGGCCTTACCTTAATTGGTGCATTATTGCTAGCATACTTTTATTTTTTTTCGCCCACACCTAAACCCGTAGATCAAAGCAAAGTTACCACTGAGAATGTATTGCCTTCTGAATCAAAAGATACGTTGCAACCAAAAAGCATTGTTGTCGATAGCGCATCTGTAGCATCCTATGGAAATCTTGCTTCTTCTTTATCGGGCGAAGAATCGGTAACCGAAATTGAAACAGAAGATTTGAAAATTTCTTTCAGTAACAAAGGCGGTATTATTAAAGAGCTTGAGTTAAAAAAATTCAAGACCTACGATCAATACAGAAACAATACACCGGGTGCGCTTAAATTAGTTACGCCAAAAAATTCTCTCTTTAGTTTAACAGGTAGTTATCAAGGTAAAGATGTAGATCTGTATGCTTTGTATTATGCTACATCGAAGAAAATTATCGGTGATACAACGGAGTTGCAATATGCCATTACCCTAAGCGATGGCTCAACCATTACACAGGTTTATAAAATACCGAATAAGGGTTATGAAATAGGATACACGATTAACAGTAGAGGTTTTGATAAACAATTAACAGGCGATGTGCTCACGTTCAACTGGGTAAATATTCTTAGACCCATTGAAAAAGATTTAAAGGATACGCGTACGTATTCTACCATTACCTATTACTCTGATGAAGATGGGTTTGATGAATTAGGTTCCCGATCAACTGATACTGAAACAGAAGTATTTGCAACACCACTAAAATGGGTAACGATAAAAGAGAAATTCTTCCTCTCCTCTATTATTTCCTACAATAATTTTTCTGGAGGCGAAGTTTCCACGTCTATGAATGAAAGCGATTCTTCTGTTGTGAAGCGTGCAAACGTAAAACTTTTTATACCGAAGAAATCATTAACAGAAGGAAAAACCAATTTCAAATTCTATTTCGGCCCGAACGATTATCAGGTAATTGACAATGTAGCGCCTCGTTTTCAGGACAATGTGTATTTGGGTTGGAAGCCTGTGTATTGGGTAAACAAGTTCGCCATCTTCCCTGCATTTCATTTTCTCACCACGTTCATAAAGAACTACGGCCTTATCATTATCATTCTTGTCTTTCTTCTTAAACTTATACTCCTACCCCTTTCATACAAGTCGTATTTAAGCATGGCGAAGATGAAAGTATTGAAGCCTGAATTAGATGAAATAAAAGAGCGCGTTGGCGATGATACTACCAAAGTGCAGCAAGAGCAGATGAAACTCTATCAGCAAGTTGGTGTGAACCCCATTAGTGGATGCATACCGGTATTGTTGCAGATGCCTATTTTGTTTGCCATGTTTTATCTTTTCCCTGCCAGCATCGAGTTACGTCAGGAACACTTTTTATGGGCTGAAGATTTATCTACCTATGATTCGTTAATACGATTACCTTTTACACTTCCGTTCGGTGTAGGCAGTCACATTAGTTTGTTTACTGTTTTGATGACGGCTGCTACCTTAATTTCTACTTGGCAGAATAATCAAATGTCTTCCGTGCAAGGCCCGATGAAAACCATGGGATACATTATGCCATTAATTTTCTTCTTTGTGTTAAACTCATTCTCTTCCGGACTTACCTTTTACTATTTTGTTTCGACCATGGTAACTTTTGGGCAGCAAGCGGTTATCAAGCGATTTGTTGACGAAAATAAAATCAGAAACATTATGGAAGAGAATCGAAAGAAGATTGCCGCGAGTGGCGGAACGAAATCAAAATTTATGAGCAAATTAGAGAGTGCCATGAAGGCGAGTGAAGAATCGCGCAAGAAATCGAATGAAGAGAGAACCAGAAGAAAGAAATAGTCGCGTCAATTGTAAACTCGTTATCGAATGAAAGATAATTCGTATTGATTACGTTAATGCAAACACGCGAAAGGTCAATTACCTTTCAGACAAAAAAAATAGAAGGATATAGAAAAATTTAAATGAGCTCTGCTAATCGCGGGGCTCATTTTTTTTAGCCAATTGGTAATGAGATGTGTATTCAATGTGCTGCGTTGGCAAATGCTTAAATACATACCCACAACTTTGGGAAGACACAACTACTTGATGATTTCAAAAAAAATATCGGATACGATTATTAGAAATGGTTTTTTAGTTATTCATCAAGACCTCAACCGATTAGACATACGCGTTCAAATTGACTCTTTACATTTGATCAAAATTTGTGAACCGATTGTGGATAACCCGTTCCACGGTGTTCCACGCGCGCTAAGTTTTTACTCTATATTTGAAGCCCGGTTAACCACTGGGCTTTTTATTTTTTTAAACTTTAGTATTTCGGGATGGGTAAAATTATTGCCATTGCAAATCAAAAAGGTGGTGTTGGTAAAACAACTTCCGCTATAAATCTAGCAGCCAGTTTAGCGGTATTAGAAAGAAGAACATTGTTGGTAGATGCTGATCCTCAAGCAAATTCAACTTCAGGCCTTGGATTAAATCCAAAAGATATCGAGGCCGGAATTTATGAATGTATGGTAGATGGCGTAAATCCCAGAGAGACCATCAAGAAAAACGAATTAAAGTACCTTGATATTCTCCCCTCTCACATCGATTTGGTAGGAGCTGAAATTGAAATGGTGAACATTGAGCGCAGAGAAGAAAAAATGCGCAACGCTCTGGCTCAGGTAAAAGATGACTATGATTTTATCATCATCGATTGCTCGCCTTCTCTTGGTTTAATTACCATCAACGCATTAACCGCAGCCGACTCTGTCATTATACCCGTTCAGTGCGAATACTTTGCTCTTGAAGGTTTAGGTAAATTATTGAACACTATTAAAATTATACAAACGCGTCTCAATCCCGCATTAGAGATTGAAGGTATTTTGTTAACGCTCTATGATTCGCGCACCAGTCTGGGCAACCAAGTAGTGGAAGAAGTGCGCACGCATTTTCAAAAGATGACTTTCAAAACCATCATTCCTCGAAACGTAAAGTTGAGTGAATCACCAAGTTTTGGATTACCTGTTATCGTTCATGATGCAGAAAGTAAAGGTGCCATTAGTTATTTGAATTTGGCACATGAAGTATTGGCTAAAAACGGAATGTCGAAATGAGTAAGAAAAAAGCATTAGGCCGAGGATTAAGCGCATTGCTTAGCGACAATGCCGAAGATGAAAAGTTAGCAGTTGAAATTGCTACCGATGTAATTCCAACCGTGCCATCCAATGGCAATGGCATGTCTGAAATTCAGATCGGTGAAATCGAGGTGAATCCGTTTCAACCCCGAACGCATTTTGATGAAGATGCATTGCTTGAATTAGCAGAGTCGATTAAAGTACACGGCATTATTCAACCCATTACGGTTAGAAGATTATCGCGCAATCAATATCAATTAATCTCGGGTGAAAGACGCTTTCAGGCTTCTCAACTCGCAGGATTAAAATCGGTGCCGGCATACATTCGCTTAGCGGATGATCAGCAGATGCTAGAGATGGCGTTGATCGAAAACATCCAGCGCGAAAATCTTAACGCAATGGAAATTGCATTAAGCTATCAGCGCTTATTAACGGAGTGTAGTTTGAAGCAAGAAGAGTTGGGCGAGCGGGTAGGGAAAAACCGTTCTACCGTTACCAATTACCTTCGTCTGCTCAAGCTTCCGCCCGACATTCAAATTGCAGTGCGCGACAACAAACTTTCCATGGGGCATGCCCGTGCAATTGTGAATGTTGAAAACACCGAGCAACAACTTTACATCTATAAAAAGGCAGTAGCAGAAGATTTGTCGGTTAGAAAAGTTGAAGAATTGGTGCGTGAGATATCCACAGAGAAAACGCCTTCTAAAACAGAAAACACAACAGCTACTTCATCACCTGCTTCACGCGAAATTGTTCAGCTTCAATCAAAGTTATCGTCACATTTTGGCACTCGCATTGCCATTAAAAGCGATGGCAAACGAGGGGAAATTAAAATACCGTTCATTTCGGTTGAAGATTTAAACCGCATTCTCGACATCCTGAAAGTTTAGACTTTTGGATTATCTTGCAGCGATGTTTGTATAGGTAATTAAAAATGAAACACTGGCTCATCCTTTTTCTTGTTTTTTTCTCTTGTGCTGCAATGGCACAGAAAAAGAAAATAGTATCGCAAGATGATAGCCTGATTAGTATAAGTAGAGATACCGTGCTTCTCAAATCATATGCGAAACAATATGATCCTCAGCGTGCTTTACTATTGGCAGCTATAGTGCCCGGGCTAGGCCAGATTTACACCAAGAAGTATTGGAAATTACCCCTTGTGTACGGAGGGTTCTTCGCCATCGGCTATGGCTTTAATCAGTATAACGGCTTTTATCAGAATTATAAAAAAGAATTATTCTACAACCTTGAAAATGGTTATGTAAACGATAGTGACCGAAGACCTGGAGAATTTATAACCACGGGATCTTATCGCACCGCTGTTGATTTTTATAGAAACAAACGTGACCTGATGGTGCTTCTAATGGGCGGCATGTATTTACTTCAAATTATCGATGCCCACGTGGATGCACATTTAAAAGAGTTCGATCTAAATCCAAACCTACAGGTAAGCATTCAACCCAGCGTTAGCCAAAATGATTTGATAGGAAGGCAGTCGGGATTCTCGATTATTATTAAATTCTAAATTTGTTCAACGTTCCAAGTTCATGGTTCAAAGTTTCAAGTTTCTCCGTTCTGAAATAGCATCACGGATAACGATTAACGATAAAAGAATTCCATTAAATAATGCATTTTTGTGCCTTTTAAATAAGAGCACATGAACATTATTCTTCTTGGCTACGGCAAAATGGGTAAAATTATAGAGCGCGTTGCAACCGAGCGTGGCCATACCATTTCCGCCCGCATTGATATTGATAACGCACCTGAATTTGATATTGCAAAAGGCGATGTTGCCATCGAATTTTCTCACCCTGATGCTGCGTTTGGCAACGTAAAAAAATCGATCGAAAGAAATATACCCATTGTGTGCGGAACGACCGGATGGTTATCCCGTAAGGCTGAAATTGAAGCCTTGTGTAACGAAAAGAATGGAAGTTTTTTCTATGCTTCTAACTATAGTTTAGGCGTAAACATCTTCTTTAAACTCAATGAATATTTAGCAAAGATGATGAACAATTTTTCCGCTTACGAAGTAGCGTTAGATGAAGTGCATCACACTGAAAAGAGAGATGCACCCAGTGGCACAGCGATTACCTTAGCAGAAGGTATTTTGAAAAATGTAGTGCGCAAAAAAAGTTGGGTCAATACAAAAACTAAAAAAGAAGACGATCTCTTTATTGAATCATTTCGAATTGATCAGGTACCCGGAACGCATGTTGTAAAATACGAATCAGCCATTGATGATATTGAAATTAAACACATTGCCCATTCGCGTGAAGGCTTTGCGTTAGGCGCTGTAATGGTGGCTGAATGGCTGCGTGATAAAAAAGGCGTTTTAAGTATGGACGATTACTTGAAATTTTGAGCCCATTTGTGCGACTAACCGTCAGATCAATAATTTTTCCTTTTATTTGCGGACTTTAAACCGAATACATTTACTATGAATTGGCAGTTTTGGAAGAAGAATACAACACAAGAGGAAGCGAAACCGAAGACCAAAGTACGTGAATGGTGGGATGCCATATTATTTGCTGTAGTGGCTGCAACACTTATCCGTTGGCTGATTATGGAAGCGTACACCATCCCCACTCCCTCTATGGAGAACTCGTTGCTTGTGGGCGATTTTCTTTTTGTAAGCAAATTCCATTACGGCACGCGCACAACTTCTACGCCACTTCAAATACCGTTAACGCATCAAAAAATCTGGTTCACCAATATCCCATCGTACCTTGAGTGGATTAAACTTCCGCAATACAGATTGCCTGGTATTAGTTCAGTAAAACGTGGAGATGTGGTGGTTTTTAATGTGCCTCCTCAGGAATTGAACGAAGGCATTTTGTATCCAGTGGATCTTAAGACAAATTACATCAAGCGCTGCGTTGCCCTTCCGGGCGATTCTTTGAAGATTGTTGACAGGCAAGTGTTCAATAATAATGTGCCGTTGCCAAATCCACCTGAGATGCAATACAATTACATAGTGCAATCTAAAACACAGATCAGCGAACGAAACTTTAATCATTTCGAAATTGGACCCGAAGATGTTAATAACATCGAAACCTTAAATGACAAGGTAATTTACAATCTCAGTTTGTCGAAGAGTAAAGTCGATAAAATGAAAGCGGAAAAACTGGCCTATATTATCTCCATTGACATAGATGAAAAGGATAATAGTAAAGGTAATGTACTTCCATACTATCGAAATCAATATACGCCCGATCTGAGTTTTAATAGTTGGTCGATCGATGATTTTGGTTCGCTTTGGATTCCGAAAGAAGGCGTTACTATTCCTATCAATGAATCTACCTTAACGCTCTATGGCACCACCATTCGACTTTACGATCACAACAACGATGCAAAAATCGAAAACGGAAAATTATTGATTGATGGTAAAGAGGTAACGGAATATACCTTTAAACAAGACTATTATTTTATGATGGGAGATAACCGTCATAATTCCCTCGACTCACGCTTCTGGGGTTTTGTTCCGGAAGATCACATTGTAGGAAAAGCATTTTTCATCTGGCTTTCAATTGATAAGAATGCAGACTTCGTTCATAAAATTAGATGGAGCAGATTCTTCAATTTGATTCGATAAAATTCAAATCGCGATAAATAAAAAAGTCAGGAGCGGAATAAAAATTTCGCTCCTGACTTTTTCTTTTTACGCACCATTACTTTCCAGACGCTTTTATTAAATCTTGTTGTACACGGTTTTTGCAAACGCATGTTTATAAAAAAAAGATCAGCCCAATTTTACATCGGACTGATCTTTCTTTTTACTGTTTAGAACTTACAATGGTCTTTTGTAGGAATACATCCAATCGAAGAGCGACTGATCAAATGGGTTATACGCGGGGTCTGCTGTTCCTATGCCTGCACCCGTATATGTTCTCGTCCAAACATCATGGCCCGCTCCTTTAAAAACAGAAACCTTTGCTTTATATCGAGGCGCAGGTATTTGTGCATTATATTTTTTTACGAAATTGATCGTGGTAGAAACATTGATACCATCATTTCCTCCCACAAAAGTCCAGATAGGTGTGTTTCTACACTTCGAAACACCACCCCATGGACCATATGCAGCAACGGGAGCCGCAGCTGCGATATAATTTGAACCATCGTCAAGCAAAGTAAGGTAATCGTAAATGCCGTTACCGCCAAAGCTCAAACCTGTAATGTAAATTCTCGACTTATCAACCCGATAGTGGGTAATCATGTACTCAATGAACTCCTTAATATTATTGGGATTTCCTCCACCCCAATTGTTTAAGTTCCCGGTGTTTCCATGATATTGAGGTGACACAACGAGCATCGGATTTTTCTGATTCCATTTCTTATCTTTTATAAGGCGGGGAATTCCGGTATTGAGCACTCTATTCAACACGGCCAGAGATTTTGTCCCATCGCCCTTCTCTCCTTTTCCATGCAAGAATATCAGCAACGGATACAGATTTTTTACATTCGAATAATTCCAAGGGCGGTACAGATAATAACCATATTTGGCCGAAGTAGAACCAAGCACATACGGTAAATGTGATCCACCCTTATCAAAGGGTATTGCACCGAGTTGAGAAGTAGCGGTGATCGTGCTGCTCGTTTCAGCCGGTGGTGTCGCAGGCACGATGTTTTCATCGCAGGCCGTGCAGAGAAACACGGCTGCCAAAAATAAGGAAGAGAATTTTTTTGATACTTTAATCATGCGTCTTTTTAAATTAAGTGGATATAAATACTGGGCTCCCGATTTTAAAAATTAAAATCTTGCACAAAAAGAAATTATCTCATTGCGAATGCCTAGCATAGTTCGATGAACGAACGTGAAAACTGATCAAGTCTTTAATAGAGACTTAAAGAACAATTGTTTAAAATAAATTTTATAATTTTTTAAAAGTTGTCTTTCAAGCAATCTTCTAATTTTTTTTCTTAACGATTTTAAAAATACCTATCGTTTTAGTTTCTAAATTCTGATTTGTTTAAACCTTTACTTGATGATATCACTTCCATGCTGTTCATGAACAGTAGTCGTCATCAGAACGTAGCTTGTCTAGAATTTTACACGCTCACAATTCTCTAAGCGGTAAAAAAGAATTTATCGAATACGCTTATCTTTCATAACCCAAACTGATCCTTATGAAAAAGATTTTCATTCTCCTTACCACGATCCTTCCGCTCACTGTATTCGCGCAGCAAACACAAAAGCCAGTGCTGCACGGAAAAAACTGGATGGCCATTACAGGTAAGCCCTTGGCTGCAACATCAGGCGCTATCATTTTTCAAAAAGGTGGAAACGCTGTTGATGCGGCTTGCGCAATGTTGGCCAGCACGTGCACGATGTGGGATGTGCTTAGCTGGGGAGGTGAAACACAAGCATTGATTTACAATCCAAAAACAGGAAAGGTAATTGGCATCAATGCCTTGGGTGTTGCACCAACCGGAGCAACATCTGAATTTTTTAAAAGCAAGGGAATGAATTTTCCACCCGAGTACGGACCGCTTTCGGCTGTTACTCCTGGCACTCCCGGTGGTCTCTGCACCATGCTTGCAGAATTTGGTACCATGAGTTTAAAAGATGTATTGGCGCCTGCCATACAACTCGCAGAAGGTTATCCAATGGATCAAACCGGAAATTCAATGGAAGGTCAAAAAGAGAGAATCAAACAATGGCCATATTCGAAAGCGGTGTTCTTACCTCATCTTGGTGAAGAGAAACGTGAAGCTCCCTATGAAGGTGAAATTTTTAAGCAAGCTGATCTGCTTGAGACGCTGCGCAAAATGGTGGAAGCAGAACAGCAAGCACTAAAGAAAGGCAAGAATAGAAAGGAAGCTATCTATGCAGCATTCGATCGATTTTACAAAGGTGATATTGCGGCAGAATTTGTTCGTGGCTGTCAGGAACAGGGTGGCTTAATAACCAAAAATGACTTAGCAACCTGGAGTGTGAAAATTGAAGAACCCTTAAAGGTAAATTACAAAGGCATTGATGTATATAAACTTTCACAATGGACACAAGGGCCAATGCTTCTTCAATCACTAAACATGTTGGAGAACTTCGACCTAAAAAGCATGGGATATAATTCGTCAAAATATATTCACACGTTATATCAGGTATTGAACATGAGTTTTGCTGATCGCGATTTTTATTATGGCGATCCTTACTTTGCTCCGGAAGAACCCATCAAAGGATTATTGTCAAAAGAATATGCAAAAGAGCGCGTGAAGTTAATGAACCTTGAGCATAATGATGATAAAGTAACTCCGGGCGATCCATATCCTTTCGAAGGAAAAGTAAATCCATACACGGATTATATCAAACAATGGAATCATGCATCGAATGTTGAACCTTCCTCTCCTATCGATGAAAATTATTTAGATCAGGTATGGCGTGGAACTACTTCTGTGGAAGCGGCCGACAAAGAAGGTTGGATTGTTTCCATTACTCCCAGTGGCGGATGGGTACCTGCCTGCATTGCAGGAAAGACTGGTGTTGGTATGAGTCAGCGGATGCAAAGTTTTGTTATTGATCCAAAACTAAATCCTTTTAATGTGGTAGAACCTGGTAAGCGACCACGTGTTACACTTACACCTACGCTTGCTATGAAAGATGGTAAACCATTTTTATCATTTGCCGTGCAAGGAGGTGATACACAAGATCAGAACTTGCTACAGTTTTTTTTGAACATAGTAGAATTTGGAATGAATGTGCAGGAAGCGGCTGAGGCTGCCAACATCAATACCTATCAATACTGGTTATCGCTTGGCGGTGATGATCGAAAACCAAAACCGGGCACGCTACTTCTTCACGATACTACACCTTCGTGGATACGAAAAGAATTAATGAACATGGGGTATAAACTTCGTTTTGATGATCGAACTTCAGGCCCCATCAATGCCATTTACTTTGATTGGGAACACGGAACTTTCTGGGGCGGATCGAGTAATCATGGGGAGGATTATGGAATTGGATGGTGATTTTAGTTGATCGTTATCCGTTAATCGGGAGTACAGATTTTGCAAAATAGAAGTGCCTAACCACGTGGAGTGATTAGGCATTTTTATTATTTTGTAGAAATCAATTTATCGCGCGCTATTTACGCATTTGCCACCGCGCTACGATTAACCATTAACCAATAACGATTAACGCTTCAAGCCTAAGTAGCCCATGTCGTACCATTACCTGCTTCGCTCAACGGAATACATCCTTTGTACGATCCAGGAACGGCTACATATTGCAATACCTGCGTTGCTCCTGCTTCCGATGTAAAGAATCCCAACATCGTAAGTTCTTTCATCATTAAAACAAAAGGTCTATTCTCAGGCTTATTTGTAACTGCGGCTTCATACTGCTTTTTAACAAAATCAGTTTGCTTTTCAGAGGAGAGTTCAATGAAAGCATCACCATGTGCTGACTTTGCTTCTTCCTCAAAAGCCGTTAATGCACCGATGAATTTTTGCTGATCCTCTTTTGAATAACATTCTTTTACCATCAAATCGATAAACCCAGGAACACCAGTATCGATTGCACCCGGAGTATCGGTTTTTGGAATTATAATTTCAGCAACCTGCGAAACAAGAATACCTTGATTCTCTGATAAGAAAACGGGTTTCCAATTAATGGTAGGCTTTGCTGCGCAACCATTTAATATCCCCATCATGGCAGGTGCAGATACAACGCCACCCATAATCCACGCGGTTCTTCTTAGTGCTTCTCTACGATCCATATTTTTTATTTTATGTTCAAGGTTCAAGGTTCATTCAAAGTTCAATGTTCTAACAACATGGAACCGTGAACTTATAAATTATTTTTCTTCAATTCGCTCACTGCATAATCAACTGCGCGAGCAGTAAATGCCATGTAGCCCAATGACGGATTATGGCAGGCTGCAGAAGTCATAAACGATCCATCAGTAACAAATACGTTTTTACAGGCGTGTACCTGATTCCATTTGTTCAACACAGACGTTTTTGGATCTTTACCCATGCGGGCTGTTCCCATTTCATGAATACCTAACCCCACTCCTGTTTTATTATCAAACTTGTTTACGTTTTTAAAGCCGGCTGCGTCTAGCATTTCTGCTGCATCATTGGCCATGTCTTTTCGCATCTTCAATTCGTTGTCGCGAAGGATAGCATCGAACGTTAATGTAGATAATCCAAACTTGTCTTTCTTCTCTTTGTTAATCACCACAAAGTTTTCATGATACGGAAGAATTTCTCCAAAACCACCCATACCAATGGTCCATTTGCCCGGTGCTGAAGCAGCCGCTTTAAGATCGGCACCGAGACTTAATTCGGATACTAAACTTGACCAACCCTGCCTACTCGCGCCACCTTGATAACCAAAGCCACGCATATAATCTTTGTTCTTCTTGCCAATATTCTGGTAGCGCGGAATGTAAAAACCATTCGCTCTTCTTCCAAAATAATATTGATCCTCATATCCATCAACAGATGCACCGGCACCAACACTAAGGTGATGATCCATAATATTATGCCCAAGTTCTCCGCTATCATTTCCAAAACCATTCGGAAAACGATTTGAGATGGAGTTCATCATTATAAAGGTAGAACCAAATGTTGAAGCACAAAGGAAAATTACCTTTGCATAGTATTCTACCTGCTCTCCTGTTTCAGCATCCAATACCTTAACACCGGTTGCCTTTCCAAGTTTCTCATCATAAATCAATTCATGAACAATGGAGTATGGTCGCAACGTCATGTTGCCAGTTTTTTCAGCAGCAGGAAGTGTTGACGAGTTACTGCTGAAGTATCCGCCATATGGGCAACCGCGTGAGCATAAGTTTCTATACTGACACGTACCTCGCTGCGGACTATGTGGAAGTGGTGCTGTTGCGTGTGCTACCCTTCCGATTGTTACCAATCGATCTTGATTTTCTTTTACCGATTTTTTAAAATTCAATTCAACACAGTTCAATTCCATCGGTGGAAGAAATTTTCCATCGGGAAGCTGCGGTAAGTTTTCTGCTTGGCCGCTAACACCAATGAAGGATTCAACATAATCATACCATGGCGATATATCTTTGTAGCGCACGGGCCAATCGACTGCGATGCCGTCTTTCGCATTTGCTTCAAAATCCATATCGCTTAAGCGGTAACTTTGGCGTCCCCACATAATCGATCGGCCACCTACGTGATAACCACGCATCCAATCAAACCGATTTACTTCTGTATAGGGATTGTCTAAATCATTTACAAACCAGTGCTTTGTATCCTGACGAATGGTGTAACCTGTTCGGGCTTGCACACCTTGTTGCTTCAAATCTTCTTGTGTTGGGCGGCCAGCATTGGCAAACTCCCACGGATCTTTTGTTGCGGTTGGATAGTCAGGATGCTTCACCATTCTTCCGCGATCTAATACCAGTGTTTTTAATCCTTTTTCAGTAAGCTCTTTAGCTGCCCATCCACCACTAATACCCGTACCCACCACAATGGCATCATACGTATTGTTCTTTTCAGCGTCTACGTTGAGGTTCATGTCGAAATTTAATTTGCTTAAAATTAAAATATAGAACTGACTTATGCAGCAAATTACATGAATGGTTATAGAAAGTTTTTTATCAATGGAAGATTTTCAGGACGAATATTCAACTGAGAGTCAAAAAATATAGAATTTTATCCAAAGCAATTTTAACGAGGAAGCACCTTGAAAATGATTTTACGCTATTGTTTTATCGAGCATACGGTGACTCAAAATTTGCCTAACACAAAACCGAAACGAGTAGCCATAGTTTAACGTCAACCATTACCTTACAGAAAATAGAGCTTTTAAACTTATCGAATGATTTTAACCGACTTCACCCGTTTTGTTTGCTTGTCTTTTTTGCGATCGTACCACCGATGATGGTATTTTGGTTTTACGATCTTATAACTGGGGCTAATGCTTTTACTGCACGATGGCAGAATAAAAATGAGCAACAAAAAAAGAATGGTAGACTTTCTCATGAATTGAAATCGCTTAAAAATAGCATTTTTTTGCCACATGCCTTAAATAACTCTTCCCCGAAACAATTCATTAAGTTTACGATATGCCTATCTTTGTTTACGTCAGTTTATCGTGCTAAGAATCTGCATGCATAGCATTCATAAATAAAGCACGATGATTTATCTGTAGATTCCATGTTACTATAAAAATTTAATCATTACCACATGAAACATGTACTGCTAAGTTTACTTGTCCTGTTCGTTATCTCAACCCAAACATGGGCACAAGATGCTAAAGAATATGATGAAGGTATTACCAAATTTCGAGCGCAAGATTATGCTGGAGTAATTGATGTGTATTCAAAAATTCTGGAAAATCCTTCACACAATAAACGCTACGATGAAGATCTTTATTTCTATCGCGGTCAATCTTACTTTCATAAAGCACAATACGAAAAATCGTTAGCTGATTTGAATCAAAGCGAAACGCTCAATCATTTTAACAAAGGTACGATCACCTGGTATAAAGCACGATGTTACGATAAACTCGGCAAAACATCAGAAGCAAAGACAGGGTATCAGGCATCAGAAGAATTAGTAAAAAACAAAAAAACATTGGCATTATTGCTAGCTGACCGCGCTCAATTCTATGCGCGCATGGGTGATCAGGAAGCCGCCAACAAAGACCTTGCTCAAGCTAAAACCCTTGACCCCGCGAATGCAGAAATTGCAAAAGCTACAACAGGAAAACCAGTTACTCCTCCAAGCCGCGGTGACGAAAGCAAGAAGACACAGGTAATTGTAAAAACTAATCCAAACCAGCAGAAACCAAGTCAGACACAAACACAGCAACAAATTCCAACACAAACAGCTTCAACTCCACCGGTCATTTCCATGATTCCGGCATTGGGTGAATTATATAAAGATGAAAAAAGATATGCATTGGTAATCGGTAATAGTAATTATTCACAAGCGATAGGTATTCTAAAAAATCCGGTAAACGATGCGACTGATGTTGCCACTGAACTTCGCAAGTCGAACTTTGAAGTGCAGCTTGTTACAAATGCTACCTACGTTCAACTTCGTGAAGCCATGCGTAAGTTTCATGAAAACCTTACCAACGGCCCGCGCGATCAAACCGTTGGATTATTTTATTACGCGGGTCACGGAGTTCAATATCAAGACGAAAATTATTTGGTACCGATTGATGCCGATGTAAAATATGAAGATGATATAGTGCGTATGTGTTTCCCTGTTCAAAATATGGTGTTGGCCAATATGGAAAGATCAAATTCGAGAATGAATATTATTATTCTGGATGCTTGTCGCAATAATCCATTTCCGGCAACGTCACGCTCGATGAGCTCTGGCCTTGGTGAAATGAAAAGAGCAAAAGGATCTTTTATAGCCTATGCCACATCGCCAGGATCGGTAGCATCTGATGGAAGCGGACGCAACGGTTTGTATACACAAGAATTATTGAAAGCGCTTAAGAAATCAGGCCTCACCATCGAACAGGTATTTAAAGATGTGCGCATGAATGTGCTTCGGCTCTCTGGCGAAAAACAATATACCTGGGACAGCTCAAATATTATTGGAGAATTTTATTTTAAATTTCAATAAATCAGAAATCACTTTTTTATAAAACACTTTACCTCTATGATTAAAAACATTTTTCTAACGGCCGTAATCTTGCTCGCCAGCGTATTTGCTTTTGCACAGGATGAAGGTAATGTGGTTATTAGGGATCGTTTCGAACGAGATAAAACAATCTATTTTTCGCTTGGCCCTGCCTTTACATTGGGTCAAAATTTAGGGGATTACTCAGCAGGATTTAATGTAGAAACTGGATTCTTGAAACGTGCCAATCGTCTAATCTCATGGGGACCAAGTGTGTCCTATCTTGGTTTTGTGTATGATGAATTAAAAACATATCCATATTATTATTATGCCGAACAGGATATAGCGTTAGAACTTAAACAAACTGGAGGCTCCGTTAGCATTCTTTCATTAGGATTAAATTTGAAGTTGAACCTCATACCAGTAAGCGATAACACAAAATTTTCAATTTATGGAATTGTAAACCCATTTGTTTCTTATGTCAATAGAAGTGAAGTGGTTGAAACGGCAGACGAGTATTATGATGAAGATGGCGATGGGGTTTATGCTGACTATCTGGGAACGGTTACTTATTCTGCCGATACTTACCCAGCCCTAGCGTCTGAAAACAAAGTCTCAGGTGGTGCCCATTTTGGCTTTGGTATTGAATTTATGCCGGCAAAAAAAATATCGTTTTTCGCTCAGGCAACTTTTAGTTATACTTTACCTATAACATACATTGCAACTGAAACTTTTTTAAAGAATGAGGATCAATACCTAGATGCCGAGGATACTATTTACTATGATGCTTCTCAAAGTCTATTTTTGGAAGAGTTCCCTATTGTAAAAAGAGGATTTAGTGCAGTAAGTGTAAAAGTTGGTATGGCAATTAACTTTTAAAGAAATGAAAAGAAAGTATTTATTAGTTCTTCTTTTGATACCTATTACACAATTAGCATTTGCGCAGTATAGAATTTACGAAGATGGCTTAAATAAATACAAGGAAAAAAAATATGACGCCTGTATTCAGCTATTAACTGACTTTTTAAACAAGCCTTTAAGGGATAAAAAATTTGATATTGATGCTTACTATTATAGAGCCTTGGCGCAAAATAAGATAGGCAACTTTCAAAATGCAATTGCTGATTTTCAAGAGACACTTTTGTTAGATCACCCCAATGAGGGTAATATCTATTGGTTCACCGCCAAGTGTTACGACCAGTTGAAGCAATATCCGGATGCTGCTACTTCTTATACCAGTGCCATCCGTGAACTCGGTATTGACAAAGAAACAAAATCAAAACTGCTTTATGAACGCAGTTTGATTTATACAAAGTCTGGCAATCAAACACTGGCGATAGGAGATTTAAAAAGCGCGTACGTTTCAAATCCTAACAACACGGAAATAAAACAAGAGCTTGATAAATTAGAGAAGCAAGGTCTCATTTCCAGAAGTGCATTGTTGGAAGAACGCAAACCAATCGAAAAAAATACACGCGCCAAAAAGCCAGAGGAAAAGAAGGAAGAAAAGAAAATAGAAACGAAGACCGAGCCGGTTGTTAAGAAGATTGATGAGCCGGTTGATAAACAACCTGTTTTAGAACAAAACACAACGAACAGTATATCCGCTAAACCAAGTTTAGCACAACTTTTTGCAAATGAAAAAAGGTATGCACTGGTAATTGGTAATTCAAATTACCCGAAAAGTATTGGAGCACTTCGAAACCCTGTTAATGACGCAACAGACATGGCGAAAGAATTGCAGAATTCGAATTTTGTGGTTGAGCTTCTTACCAATGCTACCTATGGCCAGATGCGTGCTGCTATGCTTCGCTTTAAGGAGAAGGTAGATGCCGGAGAACGTGATAATACCGTTGCATTATTTTACTATGCGGGGCATGGCCTGAAAAATGAAGATGAGAATTTTCTAGTACCGATCGATGCCTCCATTCAATTTGAAGATGATATTGCGCGTTACTGCTTCCCGGTTCAGCGAATGGTATTATCGAATATGGAGCGATCAAATTCCAGAATGAACATTGTTATTTTAGATGCCTGTCGCAATAATCCATTTCCATCACTCACACGTTCCATGAGCGACCAAGGATTAGGAGAAATGAAACGGGCTAGAGGATCTTTTATAGCGTATGCCACAGCGCCAGGTTCTGTGGCCGCTGATGGCTCAGGGAGAAATGGACTCTATACGCAAGAGTTGCTAAAGGCTATTAAAAAACCTGGGTTAACCATTGAAAGAGTATTTAAAGAAGTTCGTGTTAATGTTCTACGCCTTTCGGGAGATAAACAAAATACGTGGGATAGTTCGAATATAACGGGTGAATTTTACTTTCAATTGGATTAGGGCAAGTGTACAAGTCATTCGGGTACATCACAACTTATTCCCACGTCAGCTCTGAGTCAACACCATTTGTTTTAACCTCAGCTGTCGTTTCCTCTTCCGCCTCATGCATGTGATCGAACTGCGCAAAATCAACTTCAGGCATCAGTTCAGTTTTAACATGATTTACCGTAGCGTTCAAGGCATCAACGAACTTATTGAAATCTTCCTTGTACAGAAAAATTTTGTGCTTTTCATAGGTAAATCCATCTTCTTTAAACCGTTTTTTACTTTCGGTGATGGTTAGATAATAATCATTCGAACGAGTGGCCTTTACATCAAAAAAATACGTTCTCTTTCCAGCCTTTACTTTTGTAGAAAAGATTTCTTCTCTACTAATTCCTTTGTTTTCTTCCACAATCGTTCAATTTTTAGGTTTAGTCTATCGTTTGGTATGGACTAAGGTAGTATTTTGAGAAATTAATGCAAACTAACCTTCCATTATTTTAAGGTAACGATGGACATTTGGCTACTGCGCAGATATTACAAATTTAATATTGAAGGGATTTTTGCGTGTATTGTCTGTCTTTAACTCATTCATTCATTCTTCATTAACGCCTAACTAATTCTAACTTTAGCACATGGATTTAAACGCATTAAATCAAACAGGAAATCTGGAGTTAATTGCCGGCCAGTTAGTAGAAGGATTTGTTACCGGGCTACACAAGTCACCCTATCATGGATTTTCGGTGGAGTTTGCAGAACATCGCTTATACAATGAAGGCGAAAGCACGCGCCACATCGATTGGAAAGTATATGCGCGGACAGATAGGCTTTTCACAAAGCGATATGAAGAGGAAACCAATCTTAGATGTCTGATCGCTTTGGACGTATCTGCGTCTATGTATTATCCCGAACAGAGTAACGCGAAAATCAATTTCAGTAAATATGCTGCAGCGGCTTTAAGCTATTTATTGCAGCGTCAGCGCGATGCTGTTGGTCTTTGTCTTTTCGCTGACACAATCAAATCGATAACACCTGTTAAGTCCACACCAGCACACCTTGATAAAATCTACAAAATACTGCATGATGTAGAGCAACAAAAGCCAGTGCGAACGCCAACGCATGTCGCTAATATTTTGCATGAAGTTGCTGAGAAAATTGGGAGACGATCACTCCTCATCATCTTTAGCGATATGTTTGATTCAGGTGAGAACACAGACGAGATTTTTAAAGCACTCCAACATGTAAAACACAATCGACATGAAGTAATTCTTTTTCATGTAATGGATAAAGAAACAGAGTTGAATTTCAATTTTGAAGATCGACCAATGGAATTTATTGATCTTGAAAATGGCGAGAAAATAAAACTAAATCCGGCTGACATTAAAGATCGATATCAGTCTGACACAGAAGCCTTCTTAAACGAATTGAAAATGCGTTGCAATCAATACAAAATTGATTTCATAGAAGTCGATGTGAACACCGACTTCCATATAATCCTTCAAACGTATTTAATAAAGAGAGGTAAAATGAGGTAAGTAAGCAATCACTATGAGTTAATTATCCCTTGTATTGTTCAAGGCTGAACACGTCAGCTTTGAACCGCTACAATTAACTTTTAACAATTAACGCTATTCCTGCGGAACCTCCTGATGCAACCAAGCTTTCTTCGCGAGAAGTTCTTCTTTGGTTTCAACATAATCGGGGTCGGGCACGCAACAATCTACAGGACAAACCGCTGCACATTGTGGTTCTTCATGAAAGCCAGAACACTCTGTACACTTTCCTGAAACGATATAATAAAATTCATCCGATACTGGCGCTTGAACGGCTTTACCCTCAATCGCTGATCCGTCTTCTAATTCAACTTTTTCTAATTTAGTACCACCAGCCCAGTTCCACTCGCGGCCTCCTTCATAGATAGCTGTATTGGGGCATTCCGGTTCACATGCACCACAGTTGATACATTCGTCCGTAATTATTATTGCCATGCTTTTTCTATTTTTGAACTTGTTACTGATGCAAAAATACATCAATCGAACATAAAACGGGAACGTCTCCTTAAAAGTTTACTCAATGAAAATAGAAGAAAGGATACTTGCCTTTACAGCTTTAGGTAAATGGATTAAACAATTAAGCGAAGATGAGTTTCAATCGATAGCAGAAGAGGTACGAAGAGAAAATCCATGGTTCACAGAGATCAATGTACGAATGGCCGTTAGTGGTGTTGCATCTTTTCTTGATGAAGAAAAATTAAAAACATGGACATCTGCTTATCCATTCAGTAGCACTGCGAAAAAAGTTGCCTTAATACTGGCAGGTAATATTCCAATGGTAGGCTTTCATGATTTGTTGTGCGTTCTCATCAGTGGGCATCATGCTCAATTAAAATTAAGTTCCAAAGATTCGGTACTGATAAAATTTCTCATTCACAAACTCATCGCCATTGAACCACAATTTGAAACTCGAATTGAAGTGGTTGAACGACTTAAAAATTTTGATGCCGTTATTGCTACCGGTAGTGATAACTCAGCACGCCATTTCGATTACTACTTTGGTAAGTATCCAAACATCATTCGAAAGAACAGAACATCGATTGGCGTGTTAACCGGAATTGAAACCGAAAAAGATCTTAACACACTCGGACTTGATGTCTTCAGCTATTTCGGATTGGGTTGCCGAAATGTATCCAAATTATTTATTCCTACTGATTACGATTTAGGTAAAGTCTATCGGAGTTGGGAGAGTTATCACGATATTATTCATCATCATAAATATTGCAACAACTACGACTATCAGAAATCCATACTACTTGTAAACACATCTCCCTTTCTTGATAACGGGTTTGCTATTTTTCAGGAAAATGAAAAGATGGTATCGCCTATCTCCATTGTCTATTATGAATTCTACAACTCTACTGCAGAACTAAATGAACGATTGAATTCGATTAAAGAAAAAACACAATGCATTGTAGGTAACTCTGAATGGGCTACTGTAAAATTTGGTCAGTCACAGTTCCCTACATTAGGCGACTATGCAGACCAAATAGATACGTTGCTTTTTCTATCGAAGTTAGAATAGGTATTTAAAAGCTTTGCAATCCTGATGTAAACTATTATAAATGCTACATTCTTCTTTTAAAAATTCAACTCGTTGGAAGAATGTAATTCTGTGCTACACTTCGATTGAAAACATACTTTTAATTGCCTTCAGCCGAGACGCGCGAAATGTAAAGCGCATTTCTTAGCACGATGGCAGGCGCGCGATTAAAGTTTTAATATTCAACAACGCCACAAGCGGTGTTGAATATTAAAACGAGATTACGGCCTACACTTTGTCTTCGAACAACTAATTTTTAGTCCGCGCTTTCGCACGGATTTGATTCTGCGCGTCACTCCGAATATAAAGCTTGCTGCGATTAATAGTGTCAATTGACGCTCCTCTTAGAAATACCTAAAATAAAATATGGTCAGTCATAGTTCCCCAAACAAGGCAACTAAGCTGACCAAATTGATACATTACTTTTCTTGTTGAAATTAGAATCGATCTCGAATCACTTGCTAATTCTAACGTTACGAATTCTACATTCCAAATTCTATATTCCTCCCTACGGTTTCACTCCTTTTAAAATTTCAACCCAACCTTTTCTAGTTTCGGTGTTGGTCTTTAGCGTATAATAATAAACGCCATCTGGCAAGTTTTCACCATCCCAATCATTTTGATAGCTATTGGTTGAGAATACCTTTACACCCCAGCGATTGGTTATGGTTAACTTACCTTCCTTGTCTGGCAAATTCCGAATGACGAATACGTCATTGAGTCCATCATTGTTAGGTGTAAAAATATTTGGAACGAAAAGATCAACATCCAACGGAACGCGTTCGTAGAATTCTAAAACGCAACCGAATAAATCCTGTACTTGAACAAGATACCTACCCGCAGGAATATTCTCGTAATCCTTCTGGAATTGTAAATTGCTGTTCTTCATAACCACTTCAAAATCAGTTTCAAAAGATTGTCCCGGAACGGACGCGGAGTCTAATTCAATTCTGATTTCGTATGGAATCAATCCACCATCAAAATCAATAATGCTCATCTTACCGGTAGCGATATCTGGAAATGATTCTCCATCATCTTTTGATGTCCGTGGTTTCGCACGGGCAAACAGCGGTCGAGTTGTAGTGTAATCTTTCTTAGGTGAGAATATCGGACAACTTGGAATCTGCTGGAATTGAAAGAGCGAAATCTCGTATTCAACATTCGGAATGGTAAGGAATGAATAAATAGGATCATTATAATCCAGTCGAATAGCATCGCTAATGTTTGGATCAACGGAGATTAATGCGGGCACTCCGCCCGGTGTAACGAGTACGCCTGGATTACTCTTTTTAGAAACATACAGCTCGTATCGTAACAACCCAAACTCAGTTGCTCCAGTCAAATTATCTAATATGATTGACACCCGATTGTTTTCACATATTTGAACAAGATCAAAGTTTATAGCATTCACACCATTAACAGGTATCGCGGCACTGCGTGTTGGGCAAGACGCTGTTTGCGATTTTACATAGACAAAATAAGTGCCTCGTGCTACTGGTGGGAACGTAATGGATGGTTCGCTGTATGCGATGTAATCTGCATCAGCGGGTTCATTAAATTGATCAGTGCTTAGCGCAACTTTATATACACCACCAATATCGGTAATGTCAACATTTATCAATCCGCTTATGCCATTGTTTGTACAATCTGCAGGTGTTGAAGTTGTAACGAAATTAACAAAGCCGGGGAAGGTAACATTTACAGGGGTGATGGTTTTCACGCAATTGAGTTTATCCTTTACCAAAATGTTATAGACACCACCCCCTAGATTACTAAATGTTAATCCAGTTTGGAAAACAGGTGGGTTAGCACCATTGGTTAAAGCGTATTCATAAGGACCGCCTCCACCGATATTCGGAGCTGTTGGAAGTGTTATCACAATACTTCCGTCATTGTTGTTACACGTTGCATCAGTAATGGTTGTACCGATTTGTAGATCGGGGTTGGCATTATTAATAGTGACTGATACCAGCGCATTACATGCATCCGTAGTACTTTCGCCAACCTGAATATTATACGTGCCATTTGGAGGAAGTCCTGAAACAACATTGCCTGGTGTAAACAATGTCCAGTTAACGCCATTGTCCACCGAAAAGAAATATTGGCCGGTCTGACTTCCACTAGCATTTATAATGGCAGTACCCGTTGGTTGTCCAAAGCATTGTGCATCAGTGAACGAAGTAGCAGAGGCCGTAACAGTTGTTTGAACCGGTAAGCTATACGGTAAGGTACACGTATTCGTTCCATCATCAATCTTATAGAAATAAGTAAGGGATGGCGATAAATTAGTAAAGGTTATTGGCGTTGCACTTGAACCAATTTTAGCTTGTGTAAAAATTGGTACAGTGACACTATCATAAAGCGTTATCACATAGGTACCTGTTCCGCCCTTCACACCGAAGACGAGTTGACCATCATTTTGATTTGCACATGTTGGCCTGGTTTCAATTACAGTATCTGATGTTGCAAAAGCAAAACAGTTTGAGCCACCGCATGAAGCATTTACGGTAATCGCTCGTGTATCAACAGAACCGCAAGCTCCGGACACGGTATAGGTAATCATAAAGCTACCAACACCTGCCGTTGCAGGATCAAAGGTTCCAAGACTTGTATCCGTAATTCCAGTACCTGACCAGATTCCTCCAGGTGGGTTAGCCGTAAGATTCGTTGCCGGGGAAGTCAAACAAAACGAACCTGCTGAATTTATAGAGGCTACCACAGAGGTATTGACGGTAATCGATGTTGTCTGCAAATCGCTGCATCCACCAATGGTAATCGAATAGGTAATGACGAACGTACCTGCTCCTGCTGTTGCTGGATCAAATGTACCCAGCACTGCATCTGTGATTCCCATTCCGAACCAAGTACCCCCTGCAGTTACTGCTGTAAGATTGACAGCTGCATCTGCAGAACAGAATGGACCTGCTGCTGTGATCGTTGCATCTGGCGGATTCGCTACCGTGATCGATGTCGTTTTTGAATCTGGACAAACTCCAGCAATTGAATAGGTTATTGTAAAGGTACCTACACCTGCCGTTGCAGGATCAAAGGTTCCAAGACTTGTATCCGTAATTCCAGTGCCGGACCAAGTTCCTCCCGAGTAGCAGCTGTAAGAGTAACAGCAGCATCCGTAATACAGAATGGCCCCGCAGCTGTGATGGTTGCATCCGGTGATGGATTTACTGTTATAGAAGTCGTCTTTAAATCACTGCATCCACCAATGGTAATCGAATAGGTAATAACAAACGTACCTGCTCCAGCTGTTGCTGGATCAAATGTACCAACTGCTGCGTCTGTGATTCCTGTTCCGGACCATGTACCCCCTGCAGTCACTGCTGTAAGATTGGCAGCTGCATCTGCTGTACAGAATGGACCCGCTGCTGTAATTGTAGCATCTGGTGGATTCGCAACTGTTATATCCAGTGTCTTGCTGTCTGAACAAACTCCAACAACTGAATAGGTAATCGTAAAGGTACCTACACCTGCTGTTGTTGGATCAAAGGTTCCAAGACTTGTGTCCGTAATTCCGATGCCAGACCAAGTTCCGCCTGCTGTGGCGGCTGTCAGAGTAACAGCAGCATCCGTAATACAGAATGGCCCCGCGGCTGTGATCGTTGCATCTGGTGATAGGTCAACAGTAATCGAAGTCGTCTTTGTATCGCTGCATCCGCCAATGGTAATCGAATAGGTAATAACAAACGTACCTGCTCCCGCTGTTGCTGGATCAAATGTACCAAGTGCTGCGTCTGTGATTCCTGTTCCGAACCATGTACCCCCTGCAGTCACTGCTGTAAGATTGACAGCTGCATCTGCTGTACAGAATGGACCCGCTGCTGTGATCGTAGCATCTGGCGGATTTCCAACCGTTATATCCAATGTCTTGGTATCTGAACAAACTCCAACAATTGAATAAGTAATCGTAAAGGTACCTACACCTGCCGTTGCAGGATCAAAGGTTCCGAGACTTGTATCCGTAATTCCTGTGCCCGACCAAGTTCCTCCCGCAGTAGCGGCTGTCAGAGTAACAGCAGCATCCGTAATACAGAATGGCCCCGCGGCTGTGATCCTTGCATCCGGTGATAGGTCAACGGTAATCGAAGTCGTCTTTGTATCACTGCATCCGCCAATGGTAATCGAATAGGTAATGACGAACGTACCTGCTCCCGCTGTTGCTGGATCAAACGTACCCAGTGCCGCATCGGTAATTCCTGCTCCTGACCATGTACCCCCTGCGGTCGCAGCCGTAAGATTTAATGCTGGATCCGCTGTACAGAATGAACCCGTTGGTGTGATCGTTGCATCTGGTGGTGTTCCAACTGTTATGTCCAGTGTCTTGCTGTCTGAGCAAGTACCAATTGTAACCGAGTATGTGATCGTGTGAGTACCAGCACCAGCAACAGCGGAATTGAAAGTTCCTAAAACAGCATCTGTGATACCAGTACCCGACCATATTCCACCAGCTGTCGCGGCCGAAAGATTAGTTGCTGCGTCCGATGTACAGAATGGCCCTGCTGGGGTAATGGTTGCATTGGGCGCAGTGAATACATTGATGGTTGTTGTGCCCACTGACGTACAGCTTCCAATAGTAATTGTATAGGTGATTGTTTTGCTACCTGCCCCCGCTACCGCTGGATCAAATGTTCCAAGCACAGCATCCGTTATGCCAGATCCTGACCAAGTGCCGCCTGAAGTAGCAGCCGTTAAAGTAACTGGTAGAGAATTCGTACAAAACGGCCCTGAAGGGGTTATAGCTGCATTCGGTTCTGGATTAACAGTAATTGCAACAGTTTGAGGAATGTCTGAACATGTTCCAACTGATGCGGTCACTACATAATTTATAATGATAGGGGCAGCCGTTAAATTGATCAGTGCGTCATTGATGTGAATTGTACCTGCTACTCCCATCGGTACATTAATACCGGTTGTCGCTGGACCTGCGCCATCTGGATCAGGCCAATTAAATACTGTTCCTGATGGAAGGTTTGCTGGTGTTAGTAATATCTCATACGATACATTATCCCCACTACAAATCGGCTTCGATTGTCCTACTACCAATACCGGAGCAGGGTTCAGCGTAATCGCTACGTTTTGCGGTACGCCAGGACACGTTCCTCCAGATGGAGTAATTACATATGTTACTATAATAGGACCTGCTGTTGCATTTGTCAGAACATCATTAATATGAGTGATCCCGACAACTCCCATAGGAACATTGACACCCGCTGTCGCAGGACCTGCACCGTCTGGATCAGGCCAGTTAAAGAGTGTACCTAATGGAAGGTTTGCTGGATTTAATAAAATCTCATATGCTGTATTATCGCCACTACAAATCGTCTTCGCTTGACCTGCAACTAATACCGGAGCAGAGTTCACTATAATCGCTACGTTTTCTGGTGTGCCTGCACACAGTCCTCCTATGGATGGCGTAATAACATACGTTACTGTAATATCGCTTGATGTGGCATTGATTAGAACATCATTGATGTGAGCTGTGCCGGCTGCTCCCATCGGAACATTGAGACCCGCTGTCGCTGGGCCTGCACCATCTGGATCAGGCCAGTTGAATACGGTGCCTAATGGAACATTCGCAGGATTTAATAATATCTCATACGCTGCATTATCACCACTACAAATTGTTTTGGATTGAGCAGCAACTAATACAGGACGTGGACTTACAATTATATCAATATTTTGAGGTACACCAGGACAAGATGATCCGCTGGTCGGTGTAACTACATAGGTAATTACTACTGGTGTTGTACCTGCATTTACCAAAGCGTCATTAATGTGAATTGTACCGGCAATTCCCATCGGAACATTAACACCCGCTGTCGCTGGACCTGCACCGTCTGGATCAGGCCAGTTGAATAGGGTGCCCAATGGAAGATTCGCTGGATTTAATAAAATCTCATACGCAACATTGTCGCCACTACAGATTGTCTTCGCCTGTCCGACAACTAATACCGGAGCTGGGTTTACTGTAATCCCTACGTTTTGTGGTGTGCCT
This sequence comes from Cytophagales bacterium, assembly GCA_038241205.1. Classification (GTDB taxonomy): domain Bacteria; phylum Bacteroidota; class Bacteroidia; order Cytophagales; family Cyclobacteriaceae; genus Chryseolinea. Next base: position 1,977 of record JBBRFY010000016.1, on the reverse strand, counting down.
GGACATGAGCCTGTAGAAGGTGTTACTACATACGTAACGGTGATCGGTGATCCTGTTACATTACTCAGAACATCATTAATGTGAGCAGTACCGGCAACGCCCATTGGAACATTAATGCCGGCTGTCGCTGAACCTGCACCATCCGGATCAGGCCAATTGAATACTGTACCTAATGGAAGATTTGCTGGTGTTAACAATATCTCATACGCTGCATTATCACCACTACAAATTGTTTTAGTTTGTGCAGCAACTAATACAGGACGTGGACTTACTGTGATATTAATATTTTGAGGGATACCTGGGCATAGGCCCCCGATTGATGGGGTAACAACGTAAGTAACAACCACTGGTGTTGTGCCTGCATTAACCAAAGCATCAATGATGTGAGCAGTACCGGCTGCGCCCATTGGTACGTTAATACCGCCTGTCGCTGGACCTGCACCATCCGGATCAGGCCAGTTGAATACTGTACCCAAAGGTAAGTTTGCTGGTGTTAGTAATATCTCGTAGGCTGCATTGTCGCCACTACAAATTGTCTTCGCTTGTCCGACAACTAATACCGGAGCTGGATTTACTGTAATCGCTACGTTCCTCGGGATTCCAGGGCATATTCCTCCTGATGGAGTAACTACATAGGTAATAACCAGCGGTGTTGTGCCCGCATTCACCAAGACATCATTGATGTGAATTGTTCCGGCTACTCCCATCGGAACATTAACACCCGCGGTCGCAGGACCTGCTCCATCTGGATCTGGCCAATTGAATAATGTACCTAATGGAAGGTTTGCTGGATTTAATAATATCTCATACGATGTATTGTCACCACTACAGATTGACTTCGCTTGTCCAATAACTAACACAGGAGCAGGGTTCACGGTAATCACAACATTTTGTGGCGTGCCTGCACATAGTCCGCCTATGGATGGAGTAATTACATAGGTTACTGTTATAGGGCTTGATGTTGCATTGATCAGAACATTATTGATGTGAGTCGTTCCCGCAACTCCCATCGGAACATTTACTCCTGCTGTCGCAGGTCCTGCACCATCCGGATCAGGCCAGTTAAATACTGTACCTAATGGAAGGTTTGCTGGATTTAATAATATCTCATACGCTGCATTATCACCACTACAAATTGTTTTCGTTTGTGCAGCAACTAACACGGGACGTGGACTTACCGAGATATTAATATTTTGAGGTACACCTGGACAAAGTCCGCCTACAGACGGAGTAACTACATACGTAACGACTAGTGGATTCGTACCTGCATTTACCAATACATCATTGATGTGAATTGTACCCGCAACTCCCATTGGTACATTAACTCCTGCAGTCGCAGGTCCCGCACCATCCGGATCAGACCAGTTGAATACCGTGCCCAAAGGAAGATTCGCTGGCGTTAGTAATATCTCATACGCTGCATTATCACCACTACAGATTGTCTTTGCCTGTCCGACAACCAGTACCGGAGAGGGATTTACAGTGATCGCTACGTTTTGTGGTGTGCCTGCACATAATCCACCTATGGATGGTGTAATTACATACGTTACTGTTATAGGGCTTGATGTTGCATTCGTCAGAATATCGTTGATGTGAGTAGTGCCGATAGCTCCCATCGGAACATTAACACCCGCAGTCGCTGGCCCCGTTCCATCAGGATCAGGCCAGTTGAATACTGTGCCTAATGGAAGGTTTGCGGGATTTAATAAAATTTCATAAGCAACATTATCGCCACTGCAAATAGTCTTTGTTTGAGCAGTAACTAATACCGGGCGTGGACTTACTGTTATATCAATATTTTGTGGTACACCTGGACATAATCCACTGGTGGGAGTCACTACATAGGTAACAACGAGTGGAGTTGTACCCGCATTTACTAAGGCGTCATTAATATGGATCGCACCAGGTGCTCCCATCGGCACATTAACACCTGCGGTTGCGGGACCTGCACCATCCGGATCAGGCCAGTTGAATACT
>JBBRFY010000015.1:0-31473 GCA_038241205.1 Cytophagales bacterium | reverse complement strand
ATAATCGCTTTTTTTGTAATAACCGTGTCGGTTTTTGGAGCAATGCAAACTGCATTTGCTCAGCAAAATAAACGCGTTATTCAATTGTCAGGTGTGGTGTTAGGTCAAGTTGAAGGCGACAGTCTTATACAATTACCAGGTGTGCATATTTATGTTCCGAAAGCAGGGCGAGGTAAAACGTCTAACGAGTTCGGATTTTTCTCAATGCCCGTTTTAGTTGGCGATGAGTTATTGATTACTTCCATTGGATTTGAAAAGCAAAAATATCTCGTGCCTGAAAATGCAACCGAATACCAAACCATTATTGTCACGCTTGTTGCCGACACTACACTTTTACAGGAAGTGGTGATCATGCCTTTCCCTACAGAAGAAGTTTTTAAACAAGCAGTTTTAGCGTTAAACATTCCGTTGCACGATGGACAAATTGATCCAAGAAATTTGAATGCCGAATTAATGGCGCTTATGATGAAGTCCACACCCATGGATGGATATCAAAATCAACGATACTATTTAAACCAGTGGGCGAGCTCAACGAATGACCGCTTTCAGCCCGTAAGCAATCCATTTCTGAACCCGTTTAACTGGGCAAAGTTTTTTAATGGATTGAAAAAAGACAAGAAGAAATAACTTCTTTTATTATTTTCGATTTACACTTTACAAAGTTCGAGTTGTCTGAATTTGAAATTTTGTTCGTAGCATATTTGAACGAACAATAATGCTTTTTAAAAAAAGTATTTATAAAAAGCAATAAGACCTAGCACCAACAAAATAATGCTCGGCAACATTCGCACAAAGCGATTTTGTTGAAACTGATATGAAACCTTTTGCGCCAGAAGCGCAAGTAAAGTGAGAAGCGCCATTGCCCCAATAGAAGTTCCTAACACATAACTATGAATTTGCCATTTTGTATCAAGAATAATCCAGCCTTCTAATTTGCAATAGGCCGTTACGCCAATCCAAAAAGGTATTGCTTGTGGATTTAAAATGCTAAGAATTAATCCTCTTCGAAATCCGCTCTCTTGAAGTTTAACGGATATCATGGATGGTTTGCGTGTTGACCATAATCCAAGTAAACCTAATGAAGTCATCAACACAGCTGCCAATAACGTAAAGTTTTTTAAAATAAAAGGATAGGTGGTAATGAGGTGTTCAAACTCCACGGCAATCCATGCGTAGGGATATTCAATGATGGCAACCGCCAGTGCAAAACGAAGTGCAGCCTTCACTTTGTTTTCAAGCCCAAGTTGAAGCACCATTATATTGAGTGTGCCGGGAGGAATTGATCCAACAAAACTAAAAATGAAACCAACAATAAATACCTGTATAAGCAATGTGTGTTTTTTCTTTTATTCAAGTCAATCTAATACATAAGTATATCACTTGAACATCCCGTTTAATATTTTTTCAAAAATTGATCTTGGGGCTAATGCAATAACGAATGCCAAAATCTTAAACGGTGGTTAGTAAGGAAACTGCGCACGAAGTTTTTTGCATGAGGTTATAGTGTTACGAATCGTAAAGTATCTTAAAGCATATCACGTATGGTTCTCTGCTTATCATTTAAAACATTTACCTTTCAATTCGTCTGTCATTTAGCTGCGGAAATGGAAGTTCAAAAATTTAAAAATCTAAATATGATTAAGCTTAGCACAATTCGTTTTACAATATTTTCATTTCTGGTTTTAATAGGTAGCTCCACTCAAGCGCAATCCATTCTTCCACCCGTTATGGAATGGAAAGGTAAAAGCGAAACGTTAATTGCTAAACCAAACAACGTCTGGATAACGCCAACTGAAAAATCAAATTTCGTTACCACTCCGAATTATGCAGAAACCATGAGTTGGTTTAAAAAACTTTCGGATGCGTCACCTTTGTTAACCATGATCTCCATTGGTAAAAGTGCGGAGGGGCGCGATATTGTTATGATCATTGCCTCTTCCGAGAAAACCATCATCGCATCAGCATTAAAAAATTCCGCAAAACCTTTATTGTTGGTACAAGCTGGAATTCACGCTGGCGAAATTGATGGTAAGGATGCTGGCATGATGTTACTGAGAGATATTGCTTTCGGAAATAAAAAGAATTTATTAGATGATGTTAACTTTTTGTTTGTCCCAATTCTCAATGTTGATGGTCATGAACGCAGCGCTGCTTTCAACAGACCCAACCAACGTGGGCCACAAAACATGGGATGGCGAACGAATGCGGAAAACTTGAATCTAAACAGAGACTATGCCAAGCAAGACACGAAAGAAGTTCAAGCCGTAACTCGAGTGATGAATGAATACGATCCATTGATGTATATGGACATTCACGTTACCGATGGTGCCGACTATCAATATGACATTACCTTTGGTGGTCATGGATCGCAAGGGTATTCTCCATCCATTTCCAATTGGCTCGAAACAAAATTTAAACCGTATGCGGATAAAGACTTATCCAGCAATGGACACATACCGGGACAGTTATTGTTTGCACTTAACGATCGCGATTTTTCACAAGGTAATGTTTTGCTATTGGGTGAGCCTCGATTTTCTGATGCCTACGGAAATGCGAGACACATGGCGAGTGTGCTGGTTGAAAATCATTCTCTGAAACCTTTTAAGCAACGTGTTTTAGGAACGTATGTTTTATTAGAAAGCACATTAAAACTATTGGCAACAGACGGCAAATACCTTAGAGAAAAAACACTGCTTGATCGGGCATTGCGGGAAACAAAAGTTCCGATGAAGTGGAAAGTTCCACAAATGAAAAATGCCATTGCGTTTGAATCCCAAACCAGTTCGCAAGAATCAAGCAAGGAAGCACTCGCACCTGACACGCTGAATTTTTTAGGCATTGAATCAAGAATTAATAAATCAACCATTACGAATTCAGATTACATCGAGTGGATGGGGAAGCCCATGCAGATGAAAGTTGTCAATTACAAAGCAACAGAAGGTACTGAATTTATTGTTCGCCCAAAGGCGTATGTAGTTCCGGCAAGTTGTTATGAAGTGATTGCGCGATTGAAAGCGCATGGCATACAAATGGAAATTCTAACGCAGCCACGCGAGTTTGCAGTAGAGATGTATCGAATTCATGATGCCAAGTTTCAGAATGAACAAGGTAACGTAGCACCGTTTGAAGGACATATGCAAGTAGCAGGAACTGCCGTTTCTGAAAAGCGCAAGGAAATATTTCCGGCAGGTTCAGCATACATTTCAACCGATCAGAGGCTGGGCGATCTTACTATGTTGTTGTTGGAACCTGCGTCAAGCGATTCGTATTTTAGTTGGGGATTCTTTCACAGCATCTTTCAGCGAACAGAATATATCGAGGCGTATGTAATGGAACCAATGATGACGAAGATGTTAACAGAATTGCCCGAGTTAAAAAAGGAGTTTGAAAAGAAGAAAGCAGACGATCCCAAATTCGCCAACAATGCGTACGCCATTTCAGCTTGGTTTTACAGCAAAACAAAATATTATGACGAACGATATTTGTTGTATCCGGTTGGGCGAGAGTAAGCGATACAAAATTTTTGTTGACAGAATTTTCCTAAATTTAAAAACTCAATGAAAATCGAATAAGGTATTAATATTGATATCGCGATATAAAAACAAACTGAATATGAACAATCTAAAGCGTAACGAAAAAATTGTTGGAATAGTGGCACTGGTGTCATGCCTGATTCTCATTCCGTGGTTGATCTCATCGATTTTGTTTGACTATAAAATTATCGACTTGAACAAAGCTGGACTTTTTATTCTATGGACAATTGTTAGTATTATAAATTACTATCGATATAAGATAAAGTTAATACAGAGCAATGTGAATAACAGCGTCAGTTCGGTTTTACAATAGTCCATCAAAAGCAATTATCAACATATGAAAACAAAATGTATTCAATTGATTGTCATTTGTATTTTGACAATTACAACCTCATATGCTCAGAACTTTGAAGGTACAATTGTGTATCAGAATATTTATAAAAGCAAATTACCGGGTGTGCCCGATGCACAATTTTCTGCCATGATGGGCACTACACAAGAGTATAGTATTAAGGATGGAAATTATCGGTCGTCTATGAGTGGAACGTTGGTAAAGTGGCAACTGTATGTTAACAAGGATAACAAGCTTTATACAAAGATGGCGAACATGTCATCCATTTTATGGAATGATGGCGCAACAAACACAGATTCGATATTAAGTTCGCAAATAAATAAAAATGCACTTGAAATTTTAGGGCAGATGTGTGATGAACTAATATTGACTTGCAACAGTGGTGTTCAAAAATTTTATTTCAGTAATAACCTAAAAGTAGATGCCGCGCGATACGCAAAACATAAGTTTGTGAACTGGAATGAGGTGCTTGCCAAAACCAATTCTATTCCATTGAAAATAATAATGACAACTCCTCAGTTCTCAATTGAAAGCACAGCAATAGAAATTATTCCAAAAAAACTGGATGATTCACTCTTTCAATTGCCTCCCGATAGTAAGTTGGAGAAAAGTCCGTATTAAATTAAATACATTAATTGTTACGCCCTGTCCACTGCCACTCGATAGGTAGGGTCTTCAAGAATGTTCACATCAATAATTTCTTCTGCATTTTTAAGAAGCTGCTTGCAATCAGCACGTAAATGTTTTAGGTGAACTTTCTTGTTTACTTTTAGATAACGTTCTGTAATTTTATTTAATGCTTTTATTGCAGACATATCCACAACACGATTTTCAGCAAAATCAATATTTACTTCTTCCGGATTATTTACGATGTCGAACTTTTCATTGAAGGTAGAAATAGAACCAAAGAATAGCGCCCCATATATTTCATAATGCTTCACGCCATTAGCATCAATGTGTTTTCTGGCGCGAGTGCGTTTCGCGCTGTACCAAGATGAGGAACCAAGCGAATCAGCTATGCTGTAACTTTCCCCATTGTCTTTTTTAAACTTGCTCTTGCCATTAAAGTAGCGATGATAGTCAATACGGCTCCCAATATCATGGGTGCTCCGGGTAAGTAATACGAAGTACTACTATCCGTAAAGTATGCAAAGGTATTGGTCATCAGCGGTGGGCCGATAATAGAAGTAACACTCATTAATCCGGTTAATGCACCTTGCAATTCGCCTTGTTCATTGGCGGGTACTTGCGTAGAGATTATACCTTGCAATGCAGGTCCGGCAATTCCTCCGAGGCAATACACAACGGTAAAGGCAAACATCATCCACGATTGCGTTGCCAATGCAAATAAAATAAATCCCAATGCGTTTAGACCTAACCCCATATACACACTTCGCTCTTGCCCGAGCTTTGGTATGATTATGCGAATTAATCCACCTTGTACAATAGCAAAGACTAATCCTACAACGGCAAGTGAATACCCAATCATGGTGGGAGTCCAATTAAATTTTTCTATAACATAGAACGACCAATTTGTTTGCACGGCATGCGCTGATATATATACCAATACAAGTGAGGCAACTAAGCCAAGAATAACGGGGTATCGTTTTAAATTACGAAGTGAATCAATTGGGTTGGCTCGCTTCCATTCGAATTTTCTTCTGTTTTCTGGCTTAAGCGATTCAGGTAAAATAAAAAATCCGTAAACGCAATTAACGAGCGATAACCCAGCGGCAACCATAAACGGAACGCGTGATCCGAGTGGTCCAAGCAAACCGCCCATTAGTGGACCGATAATAAAACCAAGTCCGAAAGCGGCACCAATTATTCCAAAATTTTGTGCGCGTTTCTCGGGCGTGCTAATGTCTGCAATGTATGCCGCGCCCGTTGTAAAACTTGCGCCCAACATTCCGGCAATGATGCGGCCTAAAAAAAGCCACGCCAATGTTGGTGCTAGTGCCAGAAAAATATAATCCACACCAAAACCAAAGAGAGACGCCAATAAGATTGGTCTTCTTCCATATTGATCGCTCAGCCCACCGATAATGGGCGCACAAATGAATTGCATGAATGAATAGGCAAATAACATCCATCCGCCATAGCGGGAGGCATCACTTAACGTTCCTCCGGTTAGTTCTTGAATGAGCGTTGGCATTACCGGAATAATAATTCCTAAGCCAATGATGTCGATGAGAAGGGTAATGAAAATAAAACCGAGAGCAGGACGTTTAGCAGACATAATAGAGTTGAATGATTTCAGAAAGGTAAGTTTTAATTTGAAAATGAACTATGGGTTTTAAGTTCCCTGTTCCCAGTTTCTAGTTCCCAGTTCTAAGTTCCCAGTTCAAAGTTGAATAGCAGTGTCTGTCTGGAAATTTCTGACATCTCAAATCTAAAATCATTTCTTTTTATTTCAACGATACTTTTATATCCGTGCCTGTTGCCTGAAGAAGATTGATTTTTTCGTGCAATACTTTTCTGTTTTTCAAAGCAACGCTAAATGTTATGGAGCAAGCTTCGTTAAAGGATTGATCGAGCATACACAGATCAAAATCTTTTATGAGGCGCATTATTTCTGGAGTGAATTCATACGCCTAGGTAATTGAAAATTTTTCTGTCACTTCTTCCTCTATAATTATCGCGTTCTTCAATGCATCTTCTGCAGCGGCTTTGTATGCGCTAATCAATCCGCCAACGCCAAGCTTTACGCCACCAAAGTATCGCACAACCACAATCAATACATCGGTTAAATTGGTTGATCTTATTTGGCCAAGAATAGGATCGCCAGCAGAATGATTTGGTTCCCCATCATCAGAAGACCGAAAGAGTTTTTTCTCTGCGCCAAGCATCCAGGCAAAACAATGATGGCGCGCATCGAAATATTCTTTTCGGAGTGCTGCGAGATTTTCTTTTATTTCTGATTCTGATGTAACCGGAAATGCAAAAGCAAGAAATTTACTTCCCTTTTCTTTATATGATCCCGTTGCGGATTTTTGAATCGTGCGGTAAGAGAAGGCAGGCATGTGTAACCGTTTGCTATTTTTTGGCGTCTTAAGCGATGTAAATATAGTGTTTGACGAAGGTTGGGAATTCCTAAAATTCTAACGGGAAAAAATATTCTGATTAATGCAACCCTACTCTTTTGTTAACAGTCTATATATAGATTTAAAAAACATATCCATAAACTCCTTTAAAATATGAAAAAGCATTTATTCCTTTTCTCTCTTGTTTGCTTACTGTGCGTGTCATTCAGTTTTGCTCAAACTCGCGAAACGCGCACGGTAAGTTCGTTCACGAAAATTTCATTTCGCGTTCCTGGCAAGTTATACCTTCGTCAGGGTGCTGTGCAAAAAGTAGAAATAGAAAGTAAGAAAGATGAACTGAAGGAAATTGAAACTGAGGTAAGTGCAGGTAAATTGGTAATTGGCAAAAAGGGAAGTTGGAGCAATTGGAGTTGGGGCAGCAATGACGATGATAACGTAAATGTGTACATCACTGTAAAAGATATTGAAGCATTAAGCGTAAGTGGCTCAGGCGATTTAATTGGTGAAACTAAATTTACTACTGGCGATCTTGATCTGAATGTGAGTGGTTCAGGCTCACTAAAAATTGACGTAGATGCATCGGGTGATGTGGAAGCAGATGTATCAGGCTCTGGTGATATTGATTTGAAAGGTAAATGCAAAAGTTTCAATAGCGATGTAAGTGGTTCTGGAAAAGTAATGATGTCAGTAAGTGTTTCAGAGAAAGCAGATTTTGGAGTATCGGGTTCTGGCAGAATAATGGCCAGTGGTTCAGCTCAAAAAGTAAAAGCTTCTATTAGTGGATCTGGAAAGGTATTGGCTGCTGATTTAATAACCAATAGCTGCGAAGTACGCATATCTGGTTCGGGTGATGTTGAGATAAATGTGAAGAACGAACTGGATGCAAATATTTCTGGAAGCGGAACGGTAACGTACAAAGGTAATCCTAGTAAAGTGAATAGTCATGCATCGGGAAGTGGTAAAGTAAAGAAGATGTAATTTGAAGAAGAATATAGAATATAGAATGAATGAAAGGGCGGTGGAGAAATCTTCCGCTTTTTTATTTTTGATTAGTGTGTTGCACATCGGCATGCGCAATCAATCCTCTCACAATAAAATATTGTGCAGCGATATAAGTCGTCATTATCCAGATACTACCATATGCCAGCGGCTCTAAAAATTTATTGATAGCAAGTAGTGAATCAGATATCATAAAGAACAGCGCGCCTGCAAACACCATCCAAAAACTTGGAGAGGTAGTTTTGCCAAATCGTAGCAATGCATTTAATGTCATTACAACCAAAACCAATGTGTAAATAATTACAGGTATTTTTAAATCGCCCAATACCGGATAAAGCACAAACACTAAACCTGTGCCTGATAAAATAATTGGAAACGCAAGCCTGATTTTTTGAATACCTTGAATGCGATCTTCCACTCCATCGTATTGATGTTGGCGATAGGTAAAAATGTAAAACACATGCGAGACTAAAAATGCAATTAAACCCATCATGAAAAATGAAGCATCATGATCAACATACATTAATAGGATGTCGCCAGCACCTGAAAAAAACAACGCCATCAATAATGTGCGCGATCGTTCTGGTTTTGAAACTACAGTGAGGTAATAGAAAATAAGCGTGACGATAATAAGCGGCTTGCAAATGTTGTGCAGTAATTCTATTTCTGTTAACAGCGAAAGAATTTGGCCTGCGCTAACAAGTAAGAAAAGCAATTGTGCTATTTTTTTCATGCTAATGATTGAACCGGTTTTCGCGACAAGATTAAATAAAGAAAAGCTGCGCCACTCAAAATGCTACAGATGAGAAAGGTAATGAAAAAGTTTTCAGAATTATTGCTGTACACAAAACCAGAAAGTAATGCGCCAAGACCAATGCCCATTTCCATAAAAATATAAAGTGACGCTACGCCTCGTCCTTTGTGATGCTCATCACTTAAGTCAGTTGCCCATGCCAACAAAGTTGGTGATGTAGCACCTTGAGCAAAGCCGTATAACACTACGCCAATAATTAATTGCGTTGGCGTTGTAGATGATCCGATAGCTAACATGGCAACGGTAATCAATGTAGACGATACAATTAAAACCGATCTTCTTCCCCAACGGTCAGATGCCTTCCCTCCGAGTAAGCGAACGACAAGCGTTGCAAGGGTAAGGTAGGTGAAGAGTAATCCTTTATTTTGTATACCAACAAATTGTCCGAAGTCAGGAATGATTGTGAAGACCGCTCCATACGCAAAAGCACAGAGTACCATTACGAGGCACGGTTTCCATACACGTGGTTCAAAAAGATCGACACGTTTTACTTTTAATAATCGTAAATGAAATCGCTGTTTATCGACTACCGTTTCTTTTATCCCGATTAAAATGAGTACAGACAGAATAGCGAATGCAGAAGAACAATAAAACATAAAGTCTAATCCAAATGCATTTGATAACAGGCCACCAATTGCTGGGCCACTAGCCATACCGATTGTTCCGGCCGTTCCGAGCAGACCCATTGCTTCACCTCTTCGGTGAGCAGGAATGATATCGGATAGGTATGCCGTTTGGCCAGTAGGAGTAAAGCCTGTAGAGAAACCATGTACTAACCGAAGCAAAAAAAATCCTGATATGGATGTTAATATCGGATAGATAAGACTGCATGTAAAACAAACTATAGAACCCACCATCATTACCGGCACGCGGCCAATCTTATCTGCTAACTTTCCGCTAAACGGTCGCGAGATCATTGCCGTAAGGGTGAATAAAGAAATGATCAATCCTTTATATTCTCCACCGCCAAGATTGGTAAGGTATTCTGGAAGTTCTGGAATTAACATATTAAAGCTCGCGAAAAATAGCAGCGAGCTTAAACACACTAACCAGAATTGCGTGTTGTATATTTTGGTTGGACTCAAGTGGAATGTTCGTCTTAGAAAAATGGAAATACTACTCCGGCTCTGGCACTTCTTGCGCGCCTAGTAAAAATGCTTTAATAAAATCATCCAAGTCGCCATCTAACACTCCTTGCGCATCATGACTTTCTTCGCCTGTTCGCGCATCTTTCACTAACTTGTAAGGATGCAACACATAGTTTCGTATTTGAGAACCAAAATCAATTCGCATTTTTCCGGCTTCTACTTTATCGCGCGCAGCATTGCGCTTGTCCATTTCAAGTTGGTATAATTTTGATTTTAACATTTGCATTGCGCGTTCACGGTTGGCATGTTGCGAGCGTTCTACTTGGCACACAATTACAATACCGGTAGGCTTATGCGTTAGTTGTACTTTCGTTTCTACCTTGTTCACATTCTGTCCACCAGCACCACCCGAGCGGGAGGTATGCAATTCAATATCAGCTGGGTTTATTTCAATTTGAATAGAGTCATCCACTTTTGGGTAGACAAAGATCGATGCAAAAGAAGTATGTCTCCGTTGATTCGAATCGAAAGGAGAGATGCGCACCAAGCGGTGTACGCCAATTTCAGATTTTAATTTTCCATAGGCAAAAGGGCCATCAATTTCTACCGTTGCCGATTTTATGCCGGCCACCTCACCCGATTGATAGTCAATCTGTGATACCTTATAGCCACTCTTCTCGCCCCACATAATGTACATGCGATTGAGCATATCAGCCCAGTCTTGGCTCTCCGTGCCACCTGCTCCCGGATTTATTTCGATAACCGCGCTAAGCTGATCTTCTTCACCGCTTAGCATTTTTTTGAATTCAAGTTCTTCTACACTCTTAGATGTTTTTTGGAAATCGCGATCCAATTCATCTTCACCAACATCGCCTGCTTCATGAAATTCATTGAGCACTTCAAGGTCATCGACAAGTTTACTTATTTTGTCGAATGCATCGGTCCACACTTTTTTTGTGCGAATGTTTTTTAAAATGACTTCCGCTTGCTTAGGATTGTTCCAAAAATCTGCCTGATGCGAGATATTTTCTTCATCTGTTATTTCGATACACTTACGATCGTAGTCAAAGATACCTCCTTAAGGCGGAGGTGCGAGCCTTCAAGTCTTTCAACTGTTCTGTTGTCATCTTCTTGAGTTAAGTAAAATAAAATGCAAATATATTAATTGTTCAATGCAAAACTACTTTGAGATTGTGAGCACTGTTGTACTTGTATGCAGTGAAGCTTTCAGAAATGTCTTTAATTTGTATAATAGTAGATATTGAAGGAATGTGTTTACGCTCTCCTTGCGGGAGAAATATTAAATGTTGTTTTAGGAGAAGGTAGAGCACGCTATATTGGGCATCGAAAAGTTTGATCGCATGTAAAGTGAATTTAAAAGTTTTTCCCACTTACCTTTCATTTAATTCGCGACAACCGTAGTTCGCGACAACCGTTTCATACCACCTCAAAATAATTTCACTATGAAAAATTTTCTACTGGCCTTTGTTCTTTTTATCTCCGCCTCAGCGCACAGTCAAACTTCTAAAACCGCACGTGTAGAAAAAGGTTTAAAAGACTATTACAGAGATTATTTCACCATGGGCGCTTCTGTTTCACCACAAGCTTTGAAATCGGATGAAGCGCAACTTATTCTGCAGCAATTCGGAAGTCTTACACCAGAAAATGTAATGAAGATGGGACGAATTCATCCAATGGAAAACAAATATTTTTGGGATGATGCAGATGAGATTGCTGACTTTGTGCAGCAACACAATCTTAAATTAAGAGGCCATACTTTATGCTGGCACGAACAAACTCCGAAATGGTTATTTGTTGATGAAGAAGGAAAAGAGGTAAGTAAAGAAGTTCTTCTTCAACGATTGAAAGATCACATCACAACAGTAGTAAAACGTTACAAAGGAAAAATTTATGCATGGGATGTAGTAAACGAAGCGATCTCTGATCGTAACGATGAATATTTGCGCGACTCCGAGTGGCTTAAAATCTGTGGTGAAGAATACATTGCAAAAGCATTTCAATATGCGCATGAGGCGGACCCTAATGCGTTGTTATTTTATAATGACTACAATGAAATCAGTTCTGTAAAGCGTGAGAAAATTTTCAAACTTGTGAAAAGTTTAAAAGATGCTGGCGTACCCATTCATGGCGTAGGACTACAAGGCCATTGGTCGGTTAGTGAACCTTCACGCTCACAATTGGATAGTACGTTAACACGCTTTGCGCAATTGGGGCTTAAGGTTCAAATTACTGAATTGGATATTTCAGTTTATTCTAAAGAACATAATGCGCGCGGTGAAAAAGAAGATGATACAGACACAGCTTTCACAAAAGAAAAAGAACAGCGGCAAATAGAAGTTTATAAGATGTGTTTTGAATTATTTCGAAAACATAAACAATCAATTTCTGCTGTTACCTTCTGGAATATTTCGGATCGCCATAGCTGGCTTGATAATTTTCCGGTAAAGAACAGAAAAGACTACCCTTTGCTTTTCGATAAAGAGTTGAATCCAAAAAAAGTATATTGGGAGGTTGTGAAATTTTAAAACTACAGAAGGATTTGATATTCCACAGCAGTTTTAAAATTTGCAACCTAAGTTAACTATTTTACTTCTTTATTGAAAAGGTATAAACAGTAGAAGTAGAATATGTTTCTCCCGGATTTAATACTACCGTGGGAAATGTTTTTTGATTTGGTGAATCAGGATAATGTTGTGTTTCAAGACAAAGTCCGCTTCGATACTTATACACAACGCCACCTTTTCCAGTAAGTGTTCCGTCTAAAAAATTTCCGGAGTAAAATTGAAGGCCGGGTTCCGTAGTGCTTACTTCTACTACTCTTCCGCTGATTGGCTCGTAGAGTTCAGCTACTTTACGCACGGTTTTTCCATCAGACTTATTTAGCGCCCAGCAATGATCATAACCTATTCCGAATTTTAATTGCTCATCATCTTGATTGATGCGATCACCGATTGTGGTGAGCGTAGTAAAATCAAAGGGTGTGTTTACTACCGATTTTAATTCGCCCGTGGGTATTAATGTTTTGTCAATGGGTACAAACTGTTTCGCATCTATCAATAATTGATGATTCAGAATCTCCTGTTTGGCATTGCCCGTTAAATTAAAGTAAGTATGTTGAGTAAGGTTCACAACGGTTTTGGTATCTGTTGTTGCACGATAATCAATTTTAAGTTCATCGGCATCTGTTAAGGTGTAGGTAACATTTGTAGTTAGTGTTCCAGGATATCCTTCTTCACCATCAACGCTGCTATAGGTAAGTTTCAATGAAGACGAATCAGGTAGTACCGCGATATTCCAAAATACCTTGTCGAAACCTTTGGTACCACCATGCAAATGATTTTGCTCGTTGTTAAGAGCAAGCGAGTATGAAGTTCCGTCCAACGAGAATTTTCCTTTTGCAATCCGATTGCCATAGCGACCAATCAATGCGCCAAAGTATGGACTGCTTTTTAAATAGGATGATAGTGAATCATAACCCAACACGATATCGGCAAATTGTCCTTGCTTATCAGCAGTCTTTATGGATGTTATAATTCCACCATAGTTAAGAACGCTTATCTCTGTTCCATTGCTATTGCGAAGCGTGTAACGTGTAACCGCTTTGCCATCGGGAAGAACTCCAAACGATGAAGTTGTTACGCTGTGCTTTGGTGCTGGCGCCTGAGTTTGTTCTGCTACCTTTTTATCTTTACAAGAAACCAAAAGAACAAAACTAATTAAGCTTAATAATGTAAATCGTATCATAGGTTTTAAATTTGTATAGATTGGTAATATATAAATTTGATTTGTTTTTCTACTGTACTTTAATGCACACTACGGGAAATGATTTTGCCCCATTAGTGTAAGCACACTTTCTTTACGTTTATCGGAGTTTATAACGAGCGATATTAATTGAGCTTCGATTTTAAACGTTACAAGAATTAAACAAAGCGTAAAATATATAAGGTATTTTTTTTCATGAAGAAAAATTTAGAGCGTGCAGAAGCAGAGATCGCTAACAATTTTTCTTTACCAAAAACATAATCACTTGTTTCTAACGATAGTGGAATAAGCTTGGCATCTTGATGAACATTGTACATCGCCATAACATGAAAGGTAGGCGTGAGAATCTTTTTTTCTTCCTGCGTTAATATAACCGCATGCAGCACATTAACGGTTTGTGCAAGATTGGCAACGCGTACGCCATCAGCCTGATTGTTGAAAATGTTCAAAGTTGTTCCGGCAATCATCGCATCACGCTTGGTGTTTTGTTGAAATAGATCCAGGATTTGTTCCGTCTTCTACAGTATACCATCCACCTCATTCGTCAACAACTAATGCAATTTTTTTCTTTGGATCATACTTGTCCATAATAGTAGAATGTCGGGTGACCAACTCATCCATGAATAAGGCTAATTTCATCGTTGCGAAATATTGTTCTTCCGAAAATGTAGGTGCTGATCCGTTCTTGTTCCAGTCAATAACAGAATAGTGATGAAACGCAACACCCTCAACCATATTGTTTGGAAGGTCTCGCATCAATACTTCAGTCCAGTTAATTATTTTCAGGATATACTTCTAAATAAATTTCATTCCTTCGTGTTGAAGCTTTCCGTATTTTGCTTTATCAAATACATAGTAGAAAGCTCCTTTTCGGGAAGACTCTTTTTCTTTTTCGTTTAGCTTGTTCAGAATTCCAAGAGCAAGGATTTTGCGCATAAAGTTTCGCTTGTCCAATGGAGTTTCATAAATGGCTTCATACAAATTCTGCAATTGCGGTAAGGTAAATTTAACAGGCAGCAGCTCAAATCCAATCGGATGGTTGTATACTTTTTGTTGCAGACGTTCCTTCGCGGTTTGCATCATTTTTTTATGATCGAACACAAGAGACGGAATTTTATCCATCGCAAACCAACGCGCTTCATGGTCATGTGTTAATTGCTCGCTGTAGTTTTCAATGTTGATTAAAGCAGTGTATGCTATGGATACAACGCGGCCGGCAGAGTCACGATCCGTATTGCCAAAGCAATACAACTGTTCCATGTAAATATTGGTTAAGCCCGTTAGTTGTTTCAAGATTCTAGCAGCAGCGTCATCCACATTTTCATGCTGATTTACAAAACCGCCCATGAGAGACCATTTTCCTTTTTCGGGTTCCATACCACGCTTCACCAAAAGAGCCTTTAGTTGGTTTCCATCAAAACCAAAAATGATACAGTCTACTGCTACAAGCAGTCTGTCATTACTTTTGTATTTACTTATCTCCATAATTGCAAGGCAGCTAGGTTGATTTGATTTTTTTTTAGATGTATGATCATCGGTAATACACTTCACTCCAACGCAGTTCATTTCTGAATTGATGAAGATCTGTTTTCTTACCGATCAATACACATTCAATGTTGGCCATTTCAGCAAAGTCAATTAGATGTTCGGAGGTTAAATTCTGACTGTAGCAAGTATGATGTGCACCTCCAGCATAGATCCATGCGGCACAACCTGTTTGCATATCTGGATAAGGTTTCCATAAGACGCGTGCAACAGGAAGTTTAGGAAGATCGTGCTGAGGTTTCACTGCTTCAACTTCATTTACCAATAGTCGAAAACGATTTCCCATATCAATCACCGAAGCATTTAATGCTGCACCAGCCGAACCGTTAAATACCAATCGTACTGGATCTGATTTTCCGCCAATACCCAATGGATGAATTTCGCACGAAGGTTTTCCATCTGCAGTGGATTCACAAATTTCTAACATGTGCGCACCGAGCACCAATGGATTGGATGGATCGAAGTGATAGGTATAATCTTCCATGAAAGAATTTCCACCTTTTAATCCGCTGCCCATTACTTTCATTGCGCGCACGAGTGCCGCAGTTTTCCAATCGCCTTCACCAGCAAAACCATACCCTTCTGCCATCAGGCGTTGCGCGGCAATACCTGGCAATTGCACCATGCCATGAAGATCTTCGAACGTATCTGTAAAGCCCTTAAAGTTGCCTTCTTGTAAAAAAGTACGAAGTCCAATTTCAATTTTTGCTGCATCGCGTAAAGCAAATACCTTATCTCCACCTTTTCGCATGGAGGCAACAACCTTGTATTGCACTTCGTATTCATCTGTCAACCTATCAATGTCATCCTCGGATACCTGATTAATTACCTTTACCAAATCGCCAACACCATAACCATTTACAGCATAACCGAATTTAATTTCTGCTTCAACCTTATCGCCATCGGTAACGGCTACTTGTCGCATGTTATCACCGAAGCGACAAAACTTAGCACCTTGCCAATCGTGCCACCCTGCTGCTGCACGCATCCAAACATTCAACCGTTCCTGAACATTTACATCTTGCCAATGTCCAACAACAACTTTTCTATTCAATCGCATCCGCGACATGATAAAACCAAACTCACGATCACCATGTGCACTTTGATTAAGGTTCATGAAATCCATGTCGATGGAAGACCATGGAATATCACGATTGAACTGAGTATGCAAATGCAACAAAGGTTTTTGAAGAATTTTCAAACCGCCAATCCACATCTTGGCAGGAGAGAAGGTATGCATCCATGCTACAACACCGATGCAATTTTTTTCCGTATTTGCATCTTGGCATAGCTGATAAATTTCTTCCGTTGTTTTCAATACAGGTTTGAATACGATCTTCACCGGAATGGAATATGAAGCATCTAATTCTCTTACAATTTGTTGAGAATGGTCGGCTACTTTTTTCAGCGTTTCTTCTCCATATAAATGTTGGCTTCCTGTTGCAAACCAAACTTCCAGTGTTTTTATATCAATCATTTTAATATTCAGTTTTAGCGTTTCGTTTTATTTTTTTGCTTCCAATATTCACCTATTGTGTTACCACTAAAATGCGCTTACGTAATAGAGTCGTTTTTTAATTTTGAATGCGCAGATTATGAGTGTTTCTAAAATTCATTTTCTAATCACCAATTTTCATATCGGCACATTGCCAAATTGATAATTAATCTATTGTCCGTAGTAAGAATCAGATCCGTGTTTCCGTTCAAAGTGTTTTTTGATAAGCGCGTCTTTCAATCTAGGAGCATTTATATTAATTTGTTCCGTGAGCAACGCCATCTGCGCGACACTTTCTAGAACGGCACTATTGTAGACTGCTTTCTCAGGTGTTTTGCCCCAAGTGTAAGGAGCGTGGTTTCCCACTAATATCATTTCTATTTCTTCATAACTCAGTTTTCGATCGCGCAAGCAATTTATAATTTGAAATCCAGTTTCATATTCGTAATTACCTTTAATCATCTCATCGTTCATAGGAGGAGCGCATGGAATATCAACTGTATTATGATCAGCATGCGTTGTTCCAAAAATCGGAATATCGCGTTGCGCCTGCGCCCATGATGTGGCATAGGTAGAATGTGTATGAACAATGCCACCAATATTTTCCCAGTGTTTATAAAGTACTGCATGTGTTTTTGTATCAGATGATGGTCGAAGTTTTCCTTCCAAGGTTTTGCCATCAAAATCAACGATCACCATTTTTTCTGGTGAAAGTTCTTCATACGGAACACCACTTGGTTTAATGGCGAATACACCTAAGTTTCTATCCACTGCGCTGACATTACCAAAGGTAAAAAGCACAAGCCCTAACGTTGGTAGTCGCATGTTTGCTTCGTAGGCAGATTGTTTGATGTGATTGTAGTTAGACATTATACTTTAGATTATTAGACGTTAGATATCAGACATTAGATTTTTGATTAGTTGTTGGTTGATGGTTGGTCGTTGTTGGCACGAAACCTTGAACTAAGAACTTTAAACCCGAAACTCTAAACCGGAATCCCTGAAAGAACTGTATTTTTTTTCTGTTCAATCATGACACCAAGTGCTTTGTATTTTTCAAATCGTTTTGCGTAAATTTTTGAAGCGGAAATAGTCGGTTTATATTCTTGATCAAATCCTTCGCCCATTGCATGCATCGCTTCTTCTACGTTCGGATAAATTCCGGCAACAGTTGCCGCAAACATGGCAGCACCCAATGCACAAGTTTGTTCTGATTTATGGATTCGGATCGGCATGTTCATTACATCAGCCATCACTTGCATAATGTAGGGAGATTTACGCGCTACACCGCCAAGGCCGATAAGACCTTTAACAGGAACGCCTTCATCATTAAAACGAGCAACAATTGCCTTGGCGCCAAAGCATGTTGCTTCAACCCAAGCTTTGAAAATATGAGGAGCTTCACTACCTAAACTTAAACCTGTAACAGCTCCCTTTAATAATTGATTTGCATCAGGCGTTCTTCTTCCATTTAACCAATCGATTGCTAGTTCATTGTTTTCGTCCAATGGAATTGCAGCAGCTTGACGTGTAAGTTCAGGAATAAGTTTATCGAGGATTTCATCTTTTAGTTTCGCTGCAACATCGGCAGTAATTATTGAAGATGATTTTAATACATTGTTAATCGGCCAAGCCAAAACATTTTTAAACCAGGCATAGGTATCACCGAAAGCAGATTGCCCAGCTTCCAATCCCATCATGCCTGGAACAATAGAACCATCAACTTGTCCGCAGATTCCTTTTACTAATTTTCCCTTCATTTCATTTTTCGGAACTACCATCATATCACAGGTAGAAGTTCCCATTACCATGCTGAGATAGTACGGTTCAATTTGTCCGCCAACGGCACCCATGTGGCAATCGAATGCTCCAACGCCAACCATAACTTCAGTTGATAATCCTAAACATTCTGCCCATTCTTTACTTAAAGTTCCTGCGGGTTTATCGGAGGTATAGGTATTTGTAAATAATCGTGAAGTAAATCCTTTGAGCAACGGATCAAGAGATGAGAAAAAATTATCAGGAGGTAATCCTCCAAATGCTTCTGCCCACAATGCTTTATGTCCTGCAGAACATACACCGCGTTTCATTTGGTGAACATCTTTTCCTCCAGTAAGTAAAAACGGAATCCAATCGCAATGCTCTACCCACGAGTAGCATGCTCTACGAACGGCTTCATCTTCGCGCAACACATGAAGAAGTTTTGCCCAGAACCATTCAGAAGAATAAATACCTCCCACAAACTGAAGGTAGTTTACATCAAACTTTTCTGCGTGTTCATTAATTTGTGCAGCTTCTAGTATGGAAGTGTGATCCTTCCACAATACAAACATGGCGTTGGGATTATTTTCGAAGCCAGGTTTAAACGCTAAAGGCGTTCCGTTTTTATCAACTGCTACAGGAGTTGAACCTGTTGTATCAACTGAAATAGCGTTGATGTTTTTTTGAACAGTATCTCCTGCCTGTCGCAAACAATCTTTAATGGTATGCTCTATGCCATCAACATAATCTTGCGGATGCTGGCGGAATTGATTTTTCGAAGGATTACAAAACAGTCCATCGCGCCAACGTGGATAATGAAACACAGAGGAAGCCACTTCCTTTCCGGTATGTGAGTCTATTATAATAGAGCGCACGGAATCCGTTCCGTAATCAACGCCTATAACAAATGCATCTTTGCTCATATTGATTTTAAAGAGATTTGAAATCTTTTGAATTGATTGCTAAGGTACATTTATTTTTAATAAGTGTACATATAACAATTATAAACTCTAAGTGATTGTACTATTATCACAGCCTCATTACTTTGAAATATCACGCTAGTTTCGTGTTACCTTATTGTAAAACATCGAGCACCTTCACTAAAGGTTGATGTATGAGTTTATAGAAAGGCAAATTTCCTTCTATCGTTCCACGCTATGTTGTTTAATTGTACATCTAATGACATTAGTTATTTTTCTGGATTTTTAGTTTAAAGTCACTGCCGTGCATCAGGCTATCATCACTTTTTTGAAGTATACTTTTTTTTTGGTTGAATTCGCGTCCGTTGTTTTCAGGTTTACGCTATTCAGAATTCTTAGATTTTAGATTTAAGATAACGCACAGGGCAGTGGGTTTAATGGTATTCAAATTCAAGCGTACATCATTCAATTTTTATAATTACACCTATACCGCTATATTCGCGCTCAAATTTTTATATGGCACTATTAGAAAAACATTTATTCGTTAAGACATCAACCATCCCAAATTCAGGGAAAGGTTTGTTCACGAAAGTATTGATCCCGAAAGGAACAAGGATCATAGAATACAAAGGAAAAATTTCAATCTGGAAAGATGTGAAGCATGAAGATGGCCGTAATGGATATATCTTTTATGTAAACAGAAATCATGTTATCAATGCATTGCCAACACTAAATGCACTAGCACGATATGCAAATGATGCTCGCGGTATTGGCAGAGTAAAAGGTATTTTGAATAACTGCGAGTACATCACAGAAGGAACGAGAGCCTATATTGAAGCCAAGAGAGATATTCCCGCAAAATCAGAACTCTTTGTTGATTATGGCGCTGACTACTGGAAAGTAATCCGTGAGAACATAAAGCTTTGGGCGAAGGAAGAAAAAGACGAGCAGAAGGAAAAAGCAGCTGCGAAGAAGAAGGTTGTGACCAAGAAGACTGCGAAGAAAAAGAAAGTAGCGAAGAAAAAAAAATAGTTCAACGTTTCACGTTCCGGGTTTAAGGTTGAACTGGGAACTTAGAACCTTGAACATTTTCTAACTGCATCAACGCACTTCGCACATACTCGTCAAAGCCTTGGCGTGCGGCTTCAGTGATATACGCTTTTAATAATCGAACAGAGTTGTTGTTTATTTGAATGGCTTCGGCTAATATGTTGTACGCATTAAGACTTTTTTCATTCTGCTTTCGCTCGAAGTTAGCAGCGGCCAATATGCCTTCTACAAAATAGGGATTGTACCGGCCCAGCACAGCATAATTTTTTCGGGCGAGATTTATGTCGCCATTGGTCTCAGCGATTAATGCTGTATATAACATTTTCTCTAATGCGTGCGCGTTGTCGAACTCAATACCACTATTGATTTGGGTGGCCAATGCTCGTACTTCTCTGCGATAGGCAAGCATCAGTAATTCAGTCTGCCGAACATTCTCATATAATTTTTTATCGGTTAATTGTAGTCCTGCAATTCGGTTAAAATAATGTATGGCGGTTGGAAGTTGATCGGCCTCAAAACACTTTGTACTAAAATCAAGTATTGCTTGCGCTTTGTAATTAACATTTGTAAAGGTGCCTGCAATTCGGTTAAAGATTAAAGAATCGCGGATGGCAATTCGATACCGCAGAAATTGATATTTGTCAGGATCGTTTAATTCAAAAGCATTTGCTAACGGAATAGCGAGAAGATATTTCATTTTATCGGCAATGTATTTTTCGCCTTCGTCTTTGCTATGCGCAACGGTATCCCAGGCTGTAAACGCTTCATTTGTTTTTCCTGCTTCCGAAAGTGCAATGGCCTGATAGAACTTTGCTTGCTTGTAATCATAGGTATCGGCATTTGCGAAATAGGTTGTTGCCAGTTCTGGATTGCCTTGCTCTAACGCCCAGAGACCCATGGTATAAGCATATTTTCCTTTGTACGATTGGCTTAGGTAAGCCAATTCAGCAAGAATAGATAATGCCTTTGCAACATTACCTTGATGATAGTATGCGAACGAAAGTGAATATTTTATTGCTTCATTAAAATCGCTATTCACCGAATCAGACGCTAGTGTATAGGCAGCGTTGGTAAAGGTAGTGTCCAGCGACTTTGCATATTTAATAACATAATTATTAAGCAAGGTAGCGGTGAACAAATTTAATTGCTTCTCTTTTAGCGGATCAATTTTAGTAGTGAGATCACGATGGCTCACTGTAGAAATTGCAAGGGCATTACCTAACACAGTGGGTGATTGATTGTTAAATATGCCAAGAATGGAATCTGTTTTAACAGGGAGTAATTCCATGGCAGCCATGGCCAAAAAATTAATTTCAGCAGACGATTTTGAAAGGCTATGCTCGCGCGCTTTACTTAAATAATAAACAGATGAATCTAGGTTGTGAACTTTTGCAAAGCTGAACGCTAAATTATTTTCAAGCGGACCGTTGTTTGGTAATTTTTTTATGGCAAGCTGAAAAGCGTTAATAGCTTCAAATACTTTGTCTTCCCAAATGTATAAATTACCTGCGTTCGCTAAAGAATATTCTGTAGGGCGTTTGGCATTGGCATCGACATAGTGTTCGTGGGCATCATCAAAATTAAAGCGATTGGCTTTTAAATTTGCCAACGCATAATTCGATCTGTTGTTTTGAAACCCCTGACTTTTTCCCTGATTATAAAATGATTCTGCGTATTCATCATTACCCAACAATGTATATAAATCACCCGTAGTATTATAGAAACCAGCCAGTCCGTTGTAAACATAGCTTTGCCAATTGGAATAAAATACAAACGCTAACATGGATATCAATCCCGCAAAGCGATACGTAAAGTAGGGCATGCGTGTAGGATTATAAAGCACCTTATACACATTAAGGTTGCGCGCCAACATCAATATAAAGTTGGAGAAGATGTAGGTTAGAAAAATTAGTCCGTACGCTGTATGACTAAAGATAATGGCATCGCGAATAATTTTTAATGCCGGATCATTTGCATTGCCTATCAGTTGTGCAATGGTAACAAAACAAATTGCACCCATCGCTAAAAAGAAATATCCTCCAAAGGGATTGAAAGGTAAGATGTTTCCATAAATCGCTTCGCGGTTTCGAAATCCCCAAATACCCAACACGGCAGAAATAGAAAGTAATAGGTATAGGTTTATGTAAATGAAACTAAATTGAAAGTAACCTAACTCATGGAAACAGGTAATCACCAGATTCACAAAGTAAATAGCACTGATAATGGAAAGATGACGCAAACTTTTTGATGATCCCTGGCTAACAATGTAGATGAATGATCCAAAGACTTCATGCGCAATGGTGATGATAAAAATAACGCTAAGAATTAAAGCCGATGTATAGCCCGTTAAGGTGAGGTGATAAAGCGGATAGCCAACACTTGAAAAGAAATAAATTGTTAAACCCAGTACGATTGTAATAGAGGCGAACGTGATGAAACGGAAAACAAATGGCGTGGCGCTTTTGAATCGATTAAAATAAAAACTTGACCCAACATAAAGCAACAAAATGGAGATGACAGGTATTTTATTCGTCATTCCAAAAATGCCCAACACTTCAAATCGCAGGTTAACGAGAAATAAAATGAAGAGCCCCATGGCGACATAGTACCATAAGCCTTCCAGCACCGTGATGAGTGTAAGTAGCACAACCACACTAATGGCAAAAACGATTAAGAAAATATACGAAGCATTTGTGTTAGGGGTGAGTTCGCTTCCATTGAAGTATTCAAAGATCACAAAGCTTTCTCCGGGCACACTCAGTTGAAACGGGCCGAGGTTAAATTCATGAATGGTAGTTTCAATTATTTTTTGCTCTTGCAATTTCTCCCAATGGATTACGCCCGAAGCACCTTGAAAGTAAGAGAACCAAAGAAAGATTAGGGAAAGAAAAAATACAGAAGCGATCACATACCAAATGGTGCGGTATTCTTTGATCCATGTCTTCCAGAAAAAAAAGGATTGCATATTTTTGTTGATCGGGTTCAAAGTTTAATTTCTATCACACTGTATTTCCATACTGGTTCATTTTGCCAGTTAGGTTTTAATCCCAATGCATTAGGGTCAACGTTAGAATATTTTATTAACAAAGCAGAAAGTCTTTGGGTAAAATGATTAGTCGGATGTACAATATTTACGAGGTATTTTATGCAACACAAGTGAACATAGATCATATGAAATTCATGCTCTTTGGGAACATCACCGAGCCAAGGCATGGGCGGCTTAGATAATAACTTAGGTCGACCTGGTAAATTTTTATTCCACAACCGGCTATAGTGCGCGCAGTAGTTTCGTATTTGAGTAATAGATTGTAGCCAACTGGGTAAAAAGGTGTGATTTACTGTTCCGAATTCTTCCGCTATTATATCTTTTGAGCGGATAGTGTTTTTTAAGTTGCCATACAGTTTAGAGAGGCTGCCAAAACTTGTCAACTCCAACGTTTTCCATGCTGGGGGAAATCTCAAATCATCCGTGTGTTTATTTTTATGCGCTTTAATAAAGGTGTCTTTAGAGCGCTCTATTTCTGCACCTATCGAAGCCAGTGTTTTAATTAATTCGCGTGAATCAGTAAAAAGATTTGTGTTTTGAAACCACCAAGGATCGAACTCGTGAGAAAGATGATAAATGAGCTTAGTCCGCAAACTGATTTCAATTTTTTCGATGCTATCAAAAATGAGAAGTCTTAACTCTCTATCGAAATTATACAATGCGATTACATCAGCGAAACAACTATTGGGTTTGAAGATATGTTTGATTTTATCTTCCTGCATGGGCCACCAATAACCAGCCAATCTATAATATCCGATATGACTAAGGTAATGTGAAGCATTATCCGCTTCAGTAATTCGAAGCCCCCTTTTTTGAAGCTGTTCTATTTGTTCTGTTATTGATAATGTAATTTTCTCAAACATGGCTTTCTCAAAATAAAAAACCTCCATTATATGCTTTATTTAGGCACACGGAGGAATATTGAAAAACCACAAGGTCTATAAAAGCAAAAGACTCGCCCTGGGACGCTGTTCTTATGGGTAGCGTGGCGAGTACTATTGATACAAATTTACTGCATCTACTTAAATGGACAATGTATAATGGCTTTTTTTTCATCACCTTAATATCTACAGGACTAAATTTCTCATATACGCTTTGATAAAAACTGATTTAGAGATTAACCAAATTCAGTTGACGTTGCTTTATATTTCCAAGTGTTGCACTGGCTTGCAAATCTAAAATAGGATGACTTAGACTACAATTATCAAGTGCCTTACTCCAGCACCTTCGGCACTCTAAAGTAATCAGCATCTTTTTTCGGTGCGTTAAGCAATGCGCGTTCATGACTTAAATGTTCGCCTACTACATCTTCGCGTAATGCATTTATTTCGTGGCTCATGGTGGTTAAAGGTTCAACACCATCGGTGTTTACCTCTTTGAGTTTTTCTACCCAGTTCACAATAGCAGTCATGTCGCTCATCATTTTAGCCGCGTCTTTTTCATCGAACTCAAGGCGTGCGAGGTGGGCAATTTTATCTAGTAAGGGGCGATCAATTTTCATCTTTTAAATATCTATTCAACTCTTCATTAATAATATCAAAAGTTCGTTGCTTGTATTGGTCAACATCCTGTAAGGTGTAGGCTGATGGATCAATGGGTTCATGAAAAATAGCTTCCATTTTATGCCATTTGAAAAGCTTTCCAAACGAAGGCAAAATTATCCAATTATATGGAATGGTGACGGGCACAATGGCGATTTGTTTCTCAATGGAAATGCGAAACGGCCCATCTTTAAAGCGTGACATCATCGGATCGTGCGTGGTTACAATACCGCCTTCTGGAAAAATGACAAGACTCTTTCCCTCATCAATGGCTTTTAGAGATCTGAGTAATGTTGAATAGCGACTTTTAAGTTTTGCACGATCGACCGTTATATGAAGCTTGCGATACATGAAACCAAACAAGGGAATATTCTCCATGTCATTCTTGCCCACAAAAATTGCGTTGTGATGATTCAATGCCAGCGTGGCGATATCTACGTAAGAGAAATGATTGGGACAAAAAATGTATTGTTTTTTAGGATCAAGTTCAGCTCGATACTTTAGTTTAAAAGGAAGCGCTACACACGTAAGTAAGCAACGTGCCCACCAGCGGTTAATGATACCGGTAAGGCGAAATTGTTTCGGAAAGAAAATTGGAACGAGAAAAAAAATAAACGCTATAAAAAAAAAGATAATAAAGCCAAGAATAGCGTAGGCCGTGTAAAGCCCTCTTAGAATTTTCATGGATTAAAATGCAATTAACCGCAGAGAGCGCTGAGAAGAAATAAATTTCATAAGCAACGAAGATACAAAAATAAGGGGGCTTTCGCCCCCGTAAAAGTTATCCGTTAATGGTTATCGGTTAATCTTCAATGCGCAAATCACGATTAACGGATAACCATTAACGAATAACGAATAACTACATATTCTTAACAATCTCTTCACCAAACTCAGAGCACTTCAACAACGTTGCTCCTTCCATCTGGCGGTGGAAATCGTACGTAACGCGTTTCGATGCAATGGCTGCGTTTAATCCTTTGTAGATTAAATCGGCAACTTCTTGCCAGCCCATGTATTCAAACATCATAGCACCAGAAAGAATTACTGAGCCCGGATTTACTTTATCTTGACCAGCGTACTTTGGTGCTGTTCCGTGTGTTGCTTCGAAGATAGCGTAACCCGTTATGTAATTGATATTACCACCTGGTGCAATACCGATACCGCCAACGATCGCGGCCAACGCATCCGATATATAATCACCATTTAAGTTAAGTGTTGCTACTACAGAATATTCATCCGGACGCAATAAAATCTGTTGAAGAAACGCATCAGCAATTGAATCTTTGATAACAATTTTATGACCGTTGGTATTGATTTCCATCCATGGGCCACCATCAATTTCTACAGCACCAAATTCAGATTTCGCCAAGGCATATCCCCAATCGCGGAAACCACCTTCTGTAAATTTCATGATGTTACCTTTGTGCACCAATGTTACGCTTGGCTTCTTCTGCTCGATGGCAAACTTAATAGCAGCACGCACCAAACGCTCCGTTCCTTCTTTCGATACTGGCTTGATACCGATACCAGAAGTTTCAGGAAAACGAATTTTAGAATATGGTTTAGGAAAATTCTCTTTTAATAATTCAAGAAATTTTTTGTTCTCGGCAGTTCCTTCCTGGAATTCAATACCCGCATAAATATCTTCCGTGTTTTCGCGGAAGATGGTCATGTCAGTTTTCTGCGGTTCTTTTACCGGTGACGGAACACCTTTAAACCATTTTACCGGGCGAACGCAAGCGTACAAATCAAGATCTTGACGAAGCGCTACGTTTAACGAACGGATACCACCACCCACTGGCGTTGTGAGCGGACCTTTAATCCCGACAAGGAATTCGCGAAATGCGGCAAGGGTTTCGTCAGGCATCCAATTACCTGTTTTGTTAAACGCCTTTTCACCTGCCAATACTTCTTTCCAATTTATTTTGCGCTTGCCATTATAGGCTTTTTCTACTGCTTTATCGAATACCAATTTAGATGCTGGCCAAATATCTACGCCCGTTCCATCACCTTCAATAAAAGGTATGGTTGGGTTTTCGGGCACTGTTAATTTTCCGTTGCTAATGGTGATTTTCTGATCGCTCATGCTGTAAATGTTTAAGTGCTTTGATATTTAAGTGCTTTTGTTCGAAATAACCGATGTCTTTTTTTTCGAGGGCGAAAATTAGAAAATTCAAGTCATAAAATGAGATATTTTTGTTTTTGAATCGTTAACTCTCAGATATTTATCATAAGAATTTCAAAACTCCTCGATATGAAGTCATTTGTCTCTATTATCCCATTGCTGTTTTTACTAGGTTCAGCACCCATTCATCATCCAAACGTTGACGGTGTTTGCCTCAATGCTGAAGAGCGTAAACTTTACGATATGATAATGGAATATCGCGAAAGCAAAGGATTGGAAACAATTCCGCTCTCTATAAAACTAACCACTGTAGCACAAACGCATGCTCGCGATCTCGCCACCAACTATGTGTTTGATCAAAATAACAAATGCAATCCGCATAGCTGGTCGAAGAAAGGTAAGTGGACTGCATGCTGTTATACCAGCGATCATAAACAAGCTTCGTGCATGTGGGCAAAACCAAAAGAGATTACCGGATATGCGGGTAATGGATATGAGATTGCGTATTACAGTTCGTCAGGCGCAAATGCACAACAAGGTCTTGACGGTTGGAAGGTAAGCCCGGGTCACAACCCGTTGCTTATAAACCTGGGCATTTGGAGCAATGTAAAATGGAATGCCATTGGCGTAGGAATTTACAAAGAGTATGGAATTGTTTGGTTTGGAGAAGTAGCCGATACAGACACAACAACGTTGAAGGTTTGTGAATGAGTGCTCCATACATTTTATGAATTACGCCTACTTAAAGGAACTCGCGAGCGCATAATCTTTAATTTGTTTGATGGTTTCTTCAACTGTATTGGAAATTAAAATGCGATGGGCTCCCATTTTTTTGAAGAACCGAACTGTATCTTCGTCCTGATTCAGCAAGATTACCTTCTTATTCGATTTAATGGCCAGCGCTACTTCAGAGGCCGTGCCCGATGCCATACCCAGAATTACCAATATGTGGCTCGATAAAACACTTATATAATTTCTGCCGCTGCCCATGCTGGTTATAATTTTTATTTGAGCATGTTCAGATGCGTTTATATCTGAATCATCTGGCAGAATACCTATTGTCAGTCCGTTGCCTTCAATTGCACCTTTCAACGCTGCATCCATCACGCCAAAACTTCGGCCACCGGTTAATACGATCCAACCATTTTTAGCGATGGAATAACCAAGTTCAAACGCCATTTCGTTCACATCGGGGTTTGCGCTTTCGCCTGGCCCCATTACGCCAATAATAAATTTTCCAGCCATAGTAGTGTGTTGTTGAATCCGGGTTCAAGATTCAAATAATTTGTAGTTCGATCAAGTTTTTTTGAATTCAAATTCACAATCCTTACAACGATAGATTTTTTTCTCTGGAAAGAAGACGCCAAAAAACAAGACACTTAACGACCAAGAAAATTTCTGATCAAACTCTCGTGGAAAATCCCGCTCTATTCTGGGCGAATGACATCGAAGACATTTTAAGGTTGTCTCTGTGTCTAAGGTAAGGTAAGTTTGGTCTGCTAAAATATCGCGAGCCTGTTCTTCATCTTTCGCAAAGAGATGAAGCTTTACACCGATTGATAAAATCGGATTACCGGGATAGAGGTTGGCCATATTCTCCTCACTTAGAAAACAAGGCACGTCATACGCATCGAGTTTTCCTTTTATGATGTTCGCCTCAATGGCAGTATTATATTGAGCAAATACTATTATTGGATCATTGTCTTCTGTCATTATTTTCTAAAGGTTTTAAGATGAACACCTGTCAGTTCAGCATGCATTGATTTCGATTCCATTAAGTCACATATTTGTTCATAGTTAAAGATAAACAAAAGCAGGAATGAAAAGATTAATTATTGATATGGATGATGTAATGGCCAATACCACCGATCAGCTTATTAATCTCTATGAAAAAGATTTTGCATTTCGTGTTACCCGTGAGTCATTGAATGGTCAACCAGAAGGTCATGGTTTTCCTGCCAATCATGATATCATAAAACAATATCCGTTCAGGCCGAATTTCTTCCGAGCAATCGAAGTAAATGAAAATTGCAAGGAGGTAATGCTTGAGCTGAATAAAAAGTATGAAGTCTTTATCGTTTCTGCTGCAATGGAATTTCCATTGTCGTTAAATGAAAAGTTGGAGTGGTTAACCGAACACTTTTCGTTCCTTACCTATAAGCAATTTGTATTCTGCGGAAGCAAAGCAGTAGTACATGGCGATTTCATGAT
The DNA here is from genome assembly GCA_038241205.1 of Cytophagales bacterium. Classification (GTDB taxonomy): domain Bacteria; phylum Bacteroidota; class Bacteroidia; order Cytophagales; family Cyclobacteriaceae; genus Chryseolinea. The sequence continues at coordinate 2,166 of JBBRFY010000015.1, read as the reverse complement.
CGATGATATGCTTCACAACCTCGAAGCCTTTTCAGGCCACAAGTTTATTTACACAGCACCACATAATACACATTTCGATCACTTCGATCGGTTAAATAATTGGAAGGAGATAGGGGATAAATTCCTTTAGAAAGTTATCCGTTAATGACGCGGTTTACGTGAATTTTCCTAAGTTTATTCCATGCGATATGTTTTCCTTGCCCTCTTACTGATACCGCTTTTCGGTATTGCCCAATCCATTACTTCTGCCCAACAAAAAGCGCTCAATCATTATGTTGATTATGCCAATCAATCCACAAAAGAGGTAACGTCTATAGTAAAGAGCCTTATTAATTATTATCCAACACTTCATCAAAAGAAATATACAAATCCAAGATACGTTTGTCCGGTGCAGATGGAAGATTATTATTTTAACAATGCCCTGAAGGAAAGTAAAGCGTTGGGCGTTACGTATTCATCTACCTTAAATGAAAAATTACAATCGCTACGAGAAGCCGCATCGAAAATTGAAGAAAAATGTAGGGCGCTTGATACCTATCATAAGTTAGAAGACTACAAGCAAGATAATTTTGTAAAGGCCGAGTTGATAATTGCCGAACTTCAGCTTTTAATGATTGACTATCAAAAAAAGCAAACTGCCTTATCTGCACAGCTTGAAACTTCTTACCGCAAGCTCAATGTATATGTTGACGGCAATCCGTATCATAAGGTAGATAAAATGATGCGCAAGGTAATTTCAGATGAACTAAATTTTATTCAAACCTGGAATTTTAATCTTAAAGAAGAAATACACACCGGTTGGCCGGTTGATGAATTAGAAAAAAGTATATCATCTGTGGATGCGCAATTGAAAATTTTGAATACCTATAATCCTTCGTTAAAATATCCTGCTTCGAGTATGTATCCTTCATTTAAAGAGGCATTGAATTCTATTCTGGAGATAAAACGAAATGGATTGGATGGATATAATGTTGAGGCCAAGAAATCAGACAAGCATAGTAATGATGTGTATTTGTCGTTGGTCAATTATTTCAATGGCATGTTGGTTTCTGATTACAATGCCTTTATCAACTTCGCTCAAGGCGATAATTATTTTGGATTGAAGGTTATTGATTGCATCCCACTTTTTGAAATCAGAACGCAAGAGAAGGTATATGAAATTAACATAAAACCGTTTACTGATATTCCGCATACATCCATGGTACTTACGGTGCAGAAAACAGCGATCAGTAAGAATGCTTTTCAATCGCTCAACCAATACATCGATTTTATAAATGAAACCTGGCGGCAAACACACAATCTCCAATCGAGCATACGGAGTTTCAATTCGAGTGCATCATATTATAATGACTTAACGTCTTACGCAGGCAGGGGAGGGCTTCACTACGATTTTAAAAATTATCAAGTTCCGCTTTCTGGTTTTCAACAAATTATTTCAGCGAGCAATGCGTTGCCATCGTCCGTATCGAAATCATTAAATGAGCAATCGGAAGTGTTGCTGAATATTTTGAAAGAGTTAGATCAGCTTAGTGCCGCTATTGTTGCCGAGTGTGATTCCAAAAATTATGAGAAAGATAATTTGAAGCGTATTTATGAATACATGGAACGCGAGAAAGTTTTATTTGAGATTTGGGACGAGCGTAAAGAACTTCTTTACAATGATGTACGAAAAGTGTTTAATGCATATCCGTCAATCAATCCAGCAAGCTCATGGCATGTATCGGGCGTAGCATTGCAGAAATTGGTGGATGCTGATCACACGGCTTTGTTTCAGGCAAAGGAATTTTATAAAGGTAAAGGAGGAGGAGAAATTTCTACTACGGCCATTGATCAGCTATTACGAGAAGTAATTGCAAATGAATATTCAAATATGAAGGGCATTGAAAAAATCGGGCGTAACAACGGACTTTGTCCGTACACACCGTATGAAGATCTTCCGCAGACTTCAAAATCATTTAGTGAAAAGCTCACCAACCTGAAGCCGGTCGCCTCGTCATCAAATCAATCTGTTTATAGTCACCCGTATCATCAATTGGTTTATCAGTATAATGATGTAGTGGATGATCTAAATAAATTTAGTTTGCTATCGAAAGATGTATTTGTGTTGATGACGGTGAAGCAACCGGAATTATTTGAAATACAATATTCTAAAAAGAAGGAAGGAGA
>JBBRFY010000014.1:0-31662 GCA_038241205.1 Cytophagales bacterium | reverse complement strand
TCTGGTTTAGATCCCAATCAATTGATTGAAATTAGAAAGTTGATTAAGGAGGTAAGTATAAACAAGACGGTTATTTTTTCTACGCACATCATGCAAGAGGTGCAAGCGCTTTGCGATCGTGTAGTAGTAATTAATAAAGGTAAAATTGTTGCCAATGATTCCCTTCAAAATCTTTTGCAACGCAGCAATGCAAGTGTATCAGTGGTGGTGGAGTTTGAAGGTAATGTTACAGTAGATCAATTAAGTTTGCTTACTGGCGTTACGCATGTGCATCAAATAGCAAATGGAAAGTTTTCAGTGATCGCTGTTGCAGGCGTTGATATTCGCCCAGAATTGTTTCGTTTTGCTGCCGACAAAAATTTATCATTGATTGGATTAAAACAGGAAGAAGCTTCATTGGAAAATATTTTCAGAGACCTTACTGTAATGCCAACACCCATTGAGAACGAAGTGTAATTAGGTAAACCAGAAATGCTCCAAATACTTTCAAAAGAATTTAAAAGCTTCCTCAACTCGCTCATCGCGTATGTGGTTATTGGAGTTTTTTTGGTAGGCATTGGTTTATTGGCTTGGGTATTTCCAGATACTTCTATTCTTGATTCCGGCTATGCTGATATGTTTCCGCTTTTTTCATTTGCACCGTTTGTTTTTATTTTTTTAGTGCCCGCCATTACCATGCGCAGTTTTGCCGAAGAAAGAAAATCGGGAACTATGGAAATGCTCTTAACCAAACCATTAAGTGATTGGGATATCATTCTCGGAAAATTTCTTGCGGGATTCTTACTTGTGCTTTTCGCGTTGCTTCCAACTGTGGTATATTATTTTTCAATTTATAGTTTGGGAAATCCAATAGGTAATATAGATACTTCGGGTGTGATAGGTTCTTACATTGGTTTAATTTTACTTGCTGCTCTGTTTTGTGCTGTAGGCATTTTTGCTTCCAGCATTACACCAAATCAAATTGTGGCCTTTGTATTAGCAGCGTTTATGTGTTTCATTTTCTTCATGGGTTTTGATTCGCTGGCTTCGCTGGATTTTTTTTCTACGAATGCATTAATAGTAAAACAATTGGGCATTACCTATCATTACAATTCACTTAGCAAAGGACTTATTGATTCGCGCGATGTACTTTATTTTCTAAGCGTTATTTTTCTGATGCTTTCCATTACCAAATTAAACCTGAGTAGCAGACAATGGTAAACTGGAAAAGCAGAATGTTGGGTGATGTGTTGGTATTTGCCAACGGCTTGGCAACTATTATCTTAATCAACCTCATAGTATCACATTATTTTTTCAGAATAGATCTTACAGAAGAGCAGCGATACAGTTTAAAAGATCAAACCAAATCCATTCTTCAAAACATAGACGATGATGTATATGTAGAAGTTTTTTTAGAAGGCGATCTGAATCCTGATTTTAAAAGATTTCAAAAATCTGTTGTCGAAACGTTAGAAGAGTTCCGAATTTATTCCAACAACAAAGTAAAGTATGTAGTTACAGATCCGAATGTTGCCATGAGCCAAAAGGCCCAATCCGAGTTTATGACGGATTTAGCAAATCGCGGCATTCAGCCCATGAATGTAATTGGTAAGAAGGATGGTAAGCGCATTGAGCAAATTGTTTTTCCGGGCGTGATTGTTTCGTCCGGTGGGTTAGAGACAGGAGTGATGTTGTTGAAGGGAAACAAAGCATCCGAAATTAATCAATCGGTTGAAGGTATTGAATACGAATTAGCCAATGCCATTTATAAACTTACCAGTACCGATCAAAAACAAATCGGTTTTGTTTCGGGTCATGGTGAATTAGAGTCGTTGAACATTGCGGCTTTTTATCAAGATGTAAGAGAAGTATATACCGTTTCAAACGTTAGTCTTCACGATCGTGAAAAATTAAATTCACAAGATGCATTGATTATTGCCAAGCCTACACTGACTTTTTCTCAATCGGATAAGTATAATCTTGATCAATACATTATGCATGGAGGTAAGATAATTTTTCTGATTGATAAAATGAATGCGAGTATGGACAGCGCTTCGCGTGAAGATTATTTCGCATTACCGTTTGATCTCAACATCGATGATTTACTTTTTAAATACGGAGTTCGCATCAATCCCGATTTGATTCAGGATCGGAGTTCTTCATTTTATCCAATCGTTACAGGCCAAACACAAGGCAAGCCCAACATGCAATTAATTGAATGGCCGTTCTTCCCACTCATCAATCATTATGCAGATCATCCCATCACAAGAAATTTGGATGCCATTAGCACAAAATTCATCAGTAGTATTGATACTGTAAAAGCAGAAGGGATAAAGAAAATACCTTTAATGATGACGTCTGAATTTACCCGCACGGTTACGGCTCCGATAAATATAAACGTCAATCAATTGCGAAGAGAAGTAAAGCCACAGGATTATACGTTGGCGTCTATTCCTGTTGGATATTTATTGGAAGGAAAATTTTCATCGCTATTTAAAAATAGATTTTTACCAGAAGGTACAGAGCAATCTGTATTTGTAGATGCAGGCAAGGCGACCAAATTAATTGTAATAGGTGATGGTGATATTATTCGCAACGATGTAAATCCGCGAACGCGAAAAGCACAGCCTTTAGGGTTCGATCCGTTTACAAACTACACTTTTGCCAATCGTGAATTTTTAATGAATGCATTGGCATACCTGACCGATGAGGGTGGTTTGATACAAGCACGAAACAAAGAGATAAAAATTCGTCCATTGAATAAAGAGAAAGTAAATGCTGAACGATTGAAGTGGCAGATTATCAATGTTGCATTGCCAATTCTATTGTTGATAATGTATGGTGTGGCACGAGCCTACTGGCGTAAAAGAAAGTTTGCTCAGTATTAATATGCAGGAAAAAAAGAACAAACGATTAGCGATTATACTACTGTGCTTGATCCTGGCAACAGCGGGCATATATTGGTTTGGCCGAAGCAACAATCAATATGAGGTTGATAAAAACCTATTTAACAAATTCGATTTAAAGAGCATCGATCAGATTACACTTGAATCGAAAAACGGAAAAGTAGATTTGAAATTTAACGGCTCACGTTGGAAAGTGAATGAAAAATTTGAAGCCGAAGCGAGTATGATTGATGTGCTTTTTGCAACGCTGCAAAAAGCGGAGCCGAAACAACCCATTGCTAACTCACTTCAGGATTCAACCAATGCTGCGCTTGCGCGAGATGGTGTTAACGTAAATTTGTTTACCACTGGCGATACGGTATTTAGTTTTTATGCTGGAGGAAATGCGCAAAAAACAAAGGCTATTTTTAAAGCCGATACGGACGGTCAAAGTTATCATGTCGTCATCCCCGGCTACCGCGTTTATGTTTCCGGAATTTTTGAATTACCTGAAAAGGATTGGCGGAATAAATTGGTGTTCGGTTTTAATTGGCGAAACTTCCAACAACTCGATGCTTCGTTCCCTGAAAAAGCGCAAGATGATTTTACTGTTTTGATGGACAAGCAATTTTTTGGTGTGAATGGATTAGCCCAAACGGATACAACCAAATTAAATGATTTTCTGGATCAGGTTTCATTGCTCACGTTAGATGAATACCTATCGCCATCTGGGGATTCTGATAGTCTTTTTATAGGGAATCCGATTTTAAAAATTGTGGTGAAAGATATTGCTAGTAGATCATATAGTTTGGAGCTGTATCCTTTTGATAAAATGCGCAATCAATTTCCGGGTTTACTAAACGGAAGCGACCGTGCGGTCTTTGCGGTCGATAAGGTAAGAGCGCTATTCCGACCGAAGCAATATTTCAAACCATAACGTTTGTATCAATCTGACAGCAAGTGTGTTTTAGAAAAAATTAGTTTGTATTTGTTGAATATTTCAGAAGGTAATTGCTCTTTTCATGGGCGAGAACATCGATTTTATTATTCGGTTTTCTTATTAACTTTACATCCGCTTTTAACGAATCAAAACCACTATTTCATGAAGTTTATCGTCAACTCGGCTTATCTGCTAAAGCAGCTATCCAATATTAATGGTGTTATCACCACAAACCCTGTTGTTCCAATTTTAGAAAACTTTTTATTTGAACTTGACAAAGGCAGCCTAATCGTAACAGCCTCTGATCTTCAAACATCGATTATAACTGAACTTCAGGTTGAATCGAAAGAGAAAGGTAGCATAGCGGTACCTGCGCGCATTCTTTTAGATACTTTGAAAAATCTTCCTGAACAGCCGGTAACTTTTTCAATTGATGAGTCTACTTATAGCATCGAAATTATTTCAGATAACGGCCGCTATAAATTGTCAGGTGAAAACGCAACGGATTTTCCGAAGGTACCTTCAGTTGCAAATGACTTTTCTGCGGAAATTTCTACTGAGGTTCTTGCACGTGCCATTAACAATACTATTTTCGCTACCAGCAGTGACGAACTTCGTCCGGCAATGACAGGTGTTTATGTAAACCTGGGCGATAAGAATACAACGTTTGTTGCCACCGATGGCCACCGACTTGTTCGCTACAGAAGAACAGATGTAAAATCTGAAAATGGAAACACTATAATTATTCCGCGCAAAGCGTTGAATTTATTGAAGGCAACTCTACCTGCAGAAAATGCTGAGGTAAATGTAAACTTCAACATGTCTAATGCCTTCTTTAAGTTTGGTAATATTAAAATGATTTGTCGTTTAATCGATGAACGTTTCCCGGATTATGATAATGTAATTCCTGCGGTGAATAACATCACCATGACAATTGAACGCAATGATTTGCTAGGAGCAATGAAACGTATTTCAATTTATGCCAACAAAACCACGCATCAGGTGCGTTTAAAAATTACGGGTAGCGAGTTGCAGATTTCTGCTGAAGATCTTGATTTTTCTAACGAAGCCAACGAACGTCTTTCATGTGAGCATGATGGCGAAGACATTGAGATTGGATTTAACGCGAAGTTTTTAATTGAAATGTTAACCAACTTAGATTCGGATAAAATTAAGCTTACCATGTCTGCACCAAATAAAGCTGGTGTAATTCTTCCGGTGAATAAAGATGCATCTGAAGACATCTTGATGTTGGTAATGCCAGTGATGTTAAATCAGTATGTTTAATAGAAATCGTAAGGAAGTATGAAAAAAATTTTCGTTGTCTTCATTTTTATAAGTGCAGCATTCGCGGGTAAAGCGCAGCAAACTTATTTGCTTGCTTCCGCTGAAAATAATAGCAACGTTGTTAGTCCTGTCTTTCAAAAACAGCAAGCGTATGGTGCGTATCAAGTAGCCATGCCTCCTGGCTTAAAAATGAGAAATACAGGCAGAACATTAACGATTTTGGGAAGTGCCCTTTTTCTTGGTGGTGTAATTGTGTTCAGCAGCGCTGATGAAAAGTATTATAACTCCACAACAACATCTTATGGCACCACTACCGAAGGAGATCCGAAGGCAGTTTTGGGTTTTGTTATGATGGCTGGGGGACTCGGAATGGGCATTCCTGGTGTCATCTTTTGGTCGAAGGGTTCAAAAAAATACAATCGCTTCTTGGAACAAAATCAAGCTACTACTTCTTTACAACTCAATGGCAATGGCCTGTCATTAAAGTATCGTTTTTAGTTTGAACTTTATACAATAGCGCCTCGCTTCCCAAGCTCTATTACCTCTACATTTTCTATTTTACTGTTATTGATTTCAAATCGCACAAGGGTTTTGATATGATGAAACCCGTGGTTTCCTGCCGCGCCCGGATTAATGTAAAGCATGTTGTTAAAATTCGGATCGCGTTTTATGCGTAAGATGTGTGAGTGGCCGCAGATAAAAACATCTGGCTGTTTCTCTTTTAAAATTTTTCTAATGCGTGGATTATACTTTGGCGGAACACCACCTATGTGCGTCATCCAAATCGTAATACCTTCAATGGTAAGCCACAAATCTTCTGGAAAGGTATGTTGAATTTCGTTGCTGTCGATGTTTCCAAACACTGCGCGAAAGGGTTTGAATTGTTTGAGTTCGTTTATCAAACTACTATCTCCAATATCGCCTGCATGCCACACTTCATCGACATCTTTGAAATATTCAAACACTTTTGGATCAAGATAACTGTGGGTATCGGAAAACAAACCAATTTTCATAAGCGAAATTTAGCAAACAATTAGTGCTACTTTACTACGTATCACGTTAACTGCCATTTTCTATCATGCAAGGCATGATGTTACATAAACCTTACTGTTGTGTACAATCCGGGTGAAGCATGTGGCTAAAAACGTGCAGCCCCAGACATCCGAAAGTGATTTAGTGATTGTGTTTTGCTAACCGTTGCATCATCCGTTAATTTAATCGACCCTCTACACTTTTAATCGGACAAATAGTGTATCCAAATATTTCTACTTGAAAACAGACGACTATGCATGTAGGTTGCAGCATTGTTTACGCTATATCTATGAAGAACATATTCACCTTAATAATCTGTCTGCTGGTTTCTTTTAATTTGTTTGCGCAAGAAGATGAAGCAGTGAACGCTACGGCTCTGACGGTGAAGGAGCGCTTTTTGTTAATGAAGTCAAAATCCCAATCGTACAAAGATTATAAGGTAATTAAAGAGTCTGTATTAGATGGTGTTTGGAAAATTACGCAAGATTCAATTCGCGCAAAGCAAGCCAGTATTAATCATGGAAAGGATAGTTTAAAAAAAGTAAACCGTTCGCTTCAGCAAGCCAATGCTACCATTAAAGAAAAAGATGATTCTTTGGCAGAGGTTGTTTATGATGGCACGCACGTAACCGTTCTTGGTATATCTTTTCTAAAATCTGTATTTATTACAATTGCATTTTCAATTATAGGCGCATTGATTTTGTTTGCTGTTGTGTTAATTGGAAGATTAAAAATGATGGCCTTTAATTTAAAGCAGAAAATAGATGTGCTGGATTCTACTCAGCTTGAGTATCAGGAATACAAGCACAAGGCTATGGACAAACAAACCAAGCTTTCACGGGAGCTTCAGGACGAACGAAATAAATTGCAAGGTCAAAGAAGCAGTTAGCATTGTGAAGCATGTGTCTTGTCAATTGTCAGTTAAGAAGTCTAACTCACCTACCTTTATCTCTTTTGTGTATTGCCGCCCCTTACCTTCTTTGTCCACGAAGCTCAATACAACTGATCCTTCAGGATAATAACGCAAATGAAAGTTGTCTTGCGAAACTGAAATTTTGCTTATGTAACTTGCGTGTGCAATAGTCCAGCCGTTATTATTCTTTTCTATCCACTCAATTAGCTTTGCACATTTCTCGGACTTGATTTCAATTTCTGTTTGTGTTGAATTAGTTAGTCCAGTAGTTTGATTCAATTGATTTATGGTCAACGTAAACGATGTTGTCTTGTCAATGTAGTCCGAAAATTTTACAGGGGACTCACAGGAAATAAATAACAAGGTCAGTCCTAAGAGTGCCAAAAGTTTTTTAAGTTCTTTCATTATAGTTGGTTGGTATTTGCCCGGCTCAAACAACTCTGTAGGCTACACACACCATCCTCAATATTGCCTTTATAAATTACTGTAAACTCAATTTTTTATAAATCTCTAAACATACCCAAGCATCTGTTGCCGCATATTCAAGTTGCTTTTCAGTTAAGGTTGCTGCTTCCCAGTTTGAAGTTTGTGCACTTTTCGAAATACGGAACCCTAAAAGAAGTCCGGCTAATTTTTTTACACTTTCTACTTGCAGACCCGATGCTTTCGATAAGGTAGCCAGCTCAACAAACCCGGCAGGCTCGAACGTTTTAAGTTTCTGAAGAAATTTAATATCGTCTCTAATGGCTACCCCAACTTTTAGAATGTTTGGATTTTGGAAGAGGGAGATCAATTCATCAGTAAGGCCAGTGTCGTGCAGACGGATGAGAAATACTTTATCTGGAATGGCTAATTGGATGAGTGCCACTTTATACGATTGTCCTTTTTTAAAACTAGGTCGCGTTTCAGTGTCAAAGCCAACCACTTCATGTTTTTCAATTTCGGTCAACATCTTCGCCAGATTTGAAGCATCCGTAATAACGGTGATCTTTCCTGCAAACGCTTTTAACGGAAGACCATTCAGCTGTTCACTGGTAATACTAGTTTGGCGAGCGTCATCGTGTTGCGTGGGTAAGTGCATCAAAAAAAAATAGTTAAAAGCCCAGATTAAAAAATACGCATTCTAAGATGGCTCAAGTTAAGATAAAAAAACAAAGACCGTACAACACTTTTGTGGCGCGTGCATTTCAATTTTTAGCACGTATTGATAAAGGCGCTGATGCAGCGCGAAGATTGTATCAAACACGGCTCTAGAAAATAATTTATATTAATTCGGGCTGAACCTCGTCATCTTTAAATCTCCGGATTTTGTAATTCAAATACGCCTGAAGTACCGTCATAACCGGACTAATTATGCAAAAGAATGCAAAAGGTGCATACGCAACAGTGGCAACTCCCAGCACTTGCGATTGCGTGGCTCCGCATGTATTCCATGGAATGAGCACGGATGTTACTGTACCTGAATCTTCTAATGTGCGGCTAAGTAATTCAGGTTTATATCCTCGCTTTCGATAGGTATCGGCATACATTCTTCCCGGCACGGCAATGGCCATGTATTGATCGGATGCTGTAAGATTGAAAAAAATACACGTTGCTGCAGTGGATGCTACTAATGATCCTGTAGAATGTGCAAATCGAATAATCCTTTCGGCAATAACCCGAAGCATTCCGCACGATTCCATTACACCACCAAACATCAGCGCACAGATTATTAACCAAATTGTATTCATCATACCATACATTCCTTTAGAAGAAAGGAGGCCGCTAATCATAGCGTTGTCTGTTTCAACAGAAGTATTAATGGCCATTGCTTTCATGATGGCGATGAAGGACGATTTGAAAAAATTATTATCAATGCCAGAAATCTGATTTACTATTTGAGGTTGAAAAATTACAGCGGCAATTCCGCCAAGCAATGAACCAATAAGAAGAGCGGGCAATGCTGGCATTTTTTTTATGATCATTACAATTACCACAATAGGCACAACAAATAATAAAGGGTTGAGATTAAAAGCATGATCGATGGCGTTTAATACAGACTGTGTTTCAGATGCCTGCGAAGACGTGGTAAGCGTAAACCCCCAAACCAGAAATATGATGAGTGTAATAATTAATGTTGGCACTGTGGTATTCATCATATACCGAATGTGCGTAAACAAATCGGTGCCCGCCATAGCAGGCGCTAAATTGGTGGTGTCAGAAAGTGGCGACATTTTATCTCCGAAATAGGCACCTGAAATAATTGCTCCGGCAATAACAGGTTCAGAAATGCCCAGTGTTTTTCCTATCCCTAATAGTGCAATACCAACGGTCGCCACGGTGCTCCATGAACTACCAGTGGCTATTGAAACAATGCTACTTACTACGCATGCGGCCAGTAAAAAAATGGTTGGGTTCAAAATTTTTAGTCCGTAATAAATCATGGCAGGAACAATACCGCTAATTAGCCATGTGCCTGACAACGCACCAATGACCATTAAAATTAGAATGGCACCCATGGCAGAGCTTATGCTCTTTACAATGCTTTGCTCAATTTCTGTCCAACTATAGCCAAGACGAACCGAAAAAACTGCTGCTACGCCTGAAGCAATTACCATGGCAACTTGATTGGGTCCCCCTGTAGCGTCAGCCCCAAAAAGAATTACATTGATAGAAAGCAGGAGTATTAAAACACCAATTGGAACTGCGGCTTGCCATAATGCAGGCTCTCTTTTGGTTTCAATCATTCGAAAAAAGATTCAGGTTGAAAGTGAATATAAGCGTTCAATATACGAAAATACCTATGTGCAGATTAAAACATTTGATGGGTCTTGGTGTGCAATTTTGTGCCATTACCTTTTTCTTTTTTAAATGGCCAAAAGCTCATATGACGTTTACCATTTTCTAGGCACCACCAGTGTGACGCATGTACCCTAAAGCGTGCAGCTTAAAAATGACCAAGTATGGAAAATGTTTTTTTTGACGACCATGAGTTCATGTTGCGTATTCAGACATTTCAATTCTCAAATATTTCGCTTTCTTTGCGGCTTCATCAAAAATTAAAATTACAATATGAAAGGCTATATTTTATTGATCATGGTATGCATGTTTTCAGCTGGTTTTGCGCAATCAAAGAAAGAGTTGCAAACCGAAGTGAGCAGTTTAAAGAATCAACTTTATCAACTTAAAAACCCAACGATTGAGTTAACCGATAAGCACAAAAAGGCCAGTTATGGTTTAGGTGTTTTAGTGGCAATGAATTTGAAATCACAAGGTGGAGATTCGCTCAGCCTTGATGCAATTACTGCCGCAATGAAAGATGTTTTTTTGGGTAAGACATTAAAGATGGATCAACAACAATGTTCTATGCTTGTGCAAGAATATATGCAAGCTGCTTCTGAAGCCAGAACGAGTAAAGCGAAAGAAGAAGGAACTAAGTTTTTAGCCAACAATAAAACCGCAGAGGGGGTTAAGACAACGGAAAGTGGTTTGCAATATAAAGTGATCACTTCAGGAAAAGGAAAAGTACCTACTGCAGAGTCAAGTGTGGTGGTGCACTATACAGGTAAGTTGGTTGACGGAACAGTTTTCGATAGTTCTGTCGAGCGTGGTGAGCCGGCAACATTAAATGCAAATGAAGTTATTCCTGGATGGACTGAAGCGTTGCAGTTGATGCACGAAGGAGATAAATGGATTTTATACATTCCATCTGAACTAGGCTGGGGCGAACAAGGCGCAGGCGAACAAATTCCTCCTAATTCGGTTGTGATTTTTGAGGTTGAATTGGTTAAAGTGAATTAATAATAATCGTTGCGAATTCAGAAATTGAAATGCTTTTTCTCATACATCGCTTCGATGTAAAGGCAAGTAAGTTTGTTCGATTAAATTTTATAATGAATAGCCACGGATGCAGGAATGAATTTTATTCGTGTATCCGTAGCTATTTTTTTTTAAGCTACATTTATAACGGCTTCGTTGTAATCATAATTATTTTTTAAAGAGTATACGTCCTGCTTGTGAAGCCTCAATACCCTCAAAGCGTTTCCATTACAAAGTGTGCTTATTTAGGTTTACATTGGCCGTTCAGTGCTATCATTATGTAAATTAAAGTCAGTGTATCATGTTTCAATCTATTAACCCTTACAACCAATCCATCATCGCAGAATTTCAACTTCACAATAATGTTGCTATTAATAAGAAACTTTCATTGGCAAAAAATACCTATGCATCTTGGCGCAAGCAAAGTTTTTCGAATCGCGCAGTGTTAATGAATAAGGTAGCGCAACTTCTTCGGCAGAACAAAGAAGAATATGCACGCACCATTACACTTGAAATGGGCAAGGCGATTAACGAAGCACGTGGTGAAGTAGAGAAGTGTGCATCAACATGTGAATACTATGCATTGCAGAGCGAAAAATTCTTAGCAGATACACCAGTTAAAACAGAATCAAAACGAACGTATATTACCTATCAACCTACAGGAGCAGTGTTTGCCATTATGCCGTGGAATTTTCCATTTTGGCAAGTGTTTCGGTTTGCAGTTCCCAATATTATGGCGGGCAATGTTGCGATATTGAAACACGCGCCTAACGTTTGCCAAACTTCCTTAACCATTGAAAAAATATTTTTAGAATCGGGTTTTCCGGAAGGGGTTTTTCAATCGTTCATCATCGATGTAGATAAGGTAGAAGGTATTATCGATCATGAAATAGTGCAGGCTGTAACGTTAACCGGAAGTGAATATGCAGGATCACAGGTTGCCGCGCTTGCTGGAAAATATATTAAAAAGAGCGTGCTTGAATTAGGAGGCAGCGATCCTTTTATAGTATTGGCTGATGCCGATTTGCAAAAGGCAGCAAAGATTGCCTCACAATCGCGTATGCAAAACGCAGGGCAAGTATGTATTTCAGCCAAACGCTTTATTGTAGTAGAAAAAGTAAAAGATGAATTTCTAAGGTATTTGCAACAAAACATTTCTGCTCTCATTCAAGGGAATCCATTGGATGAAAAAATTACAACAGGGCCAATGGCGCGCATTGATTTGGCAGAGAAGTTAGAAAAGCAAATGGAATCTTCTATAAAATCTGGTGCGCATAAAATTATGGGAGGTGAACGTATTGGCTGTAATTATCAACCGGCATTGTTAGAAAATGTAACCCCCGGCATGGTGACGTTCGAAGAAGAAACATTTGGTCCGCTTGCATCTGTCATTACTGTAAAAGATGAAAGCGAAGCAATAGCACTCGCGAATAAAAGCAGGTATGGTTTATCGGCTTCCCTGTGGACAAGCGATTTGGATAAAGCAGCAATACTTGCCAAAGAAATTGAAGCTGGCGCAGTGTTCGTCAATTCACTTGTTCGTTCAGATTCACGTTGGCCAATCGGTGGCATAAAAAAATCAGGTTATGGTCGTGAGCTTTCTGAAATTGGCATAAAGGAATTTATGAATGCGAAGGCCGTGATAATGGATTGAGGAGGGTTAATGGTTATCCGCTAATCGTTAATGGTCTTAATAAATTAGAATGCAGTAATACGTCTTTCTGTCTCGGCACAAACCATCACTAACCCTCGTTAGCAATATTTTTTTAAAGTTCTTGGTGTTAATGTGACCATTAACCAAATTTTATCGTTTAATTTTGCAGTTACATAAACCTAAGCTGAATGATTTTCACTTGACGTTCATTTAAACAACTAAAAAAGAAATTGAAAACATTGATCACCATCATACAAGCAGTTCACGCTGCTTACCTATATAGAACTACACTGTTCTTATCTGCTGCCTGCACGGTGACCAGGCGACCCCGACCCGTACGCTTTGCGCGTATCTGAGTCTTTCATTTTAAAAGAATGCAAGTCAAAAAAATGGCATCTCCGGGAGTTGGCATTCAGGATGCTTTTCGCATCGAGGGTTTTAATTCATTTATATTTAAAAGCAGATTGTAATTGTGGAAAATCAAAATCTAATTGTAAGGCGCGCATCGCCTGACGATAAAAAATACGCTGACACTATCATTAACGAGATGGAAGAATCAGCGAAAGCGCGCGGCACTGGCATTGCTAAGCGCTCACCTGAATACATTGAGAAAAAGATGGATGAGGGCAAAGCTGTTATTGCCACTACGCATGATGGAGTGTGGGTAGGATTTTGTTACATCGAAGCGTGGGAGCATGATAAGTATGTTGCTAACTCTGGTTTAATTGTTTCGCCTCCATTTAGAAAGTCTGGTGTTGCTACCGAAATTAAGAGAGCCGTGTTTGCGCTTTCGCGTGAACGATATCCTAACTCAAAAATATTTGGTCTTACAACAGGCTTGGCAGTGATGAAAATTAATTCAGATTTAGGATACGAGCCTGTTACCTATTCGGAGTTAACAACGGATGAAGAATTTTGGAAAGGCTGCCGAAGCTGTGTGAACTTTGATATCCTTACAAGTAAGGAGCGTAAGAACTGTATGTGTACTGCTATGCTCTTCGATCCTGCGGAAGCAGAAAAAAAGATTGAGGAGGCGAAATTGAAAGCAAAGGTAATTGTAACGCCAGAGGGCGAACTACATTCACAAAAGCATCGTCAGTTTAAAGGTAATTTCAAACTTTTTGAGCGTTGGGTTCGCTTTAAGCAATTTGTATTATTGAAAACAAATAAGAAGAAAAATACAGATGGAACGCCATCAAGCAAACCAAAATCATTTCTAAGCATATTCTTCTGGTAAACTATAAAAATGAAAAAGAAAGTAGTATTAGCATTTAGTGGTGGGTTAGATACATCGTATTGCGTAAAATATTTAGGTGAAGACAAGGGCTATGAAGTGCATACCATTACCGTAAACACCGGTGGATTTGATGCTGCGGAATTGAACGTCATCGAAAAGCGTGCAAAAAGTTTGGGAGTTGCATCACATACCGTTGTGGATGAAACAAAAAATTATTACGAAACCGTAATTCGCTTCCTTATCTACGGAAACATATTAAAGAATAATACCTATCCATTAAGTGTTAGCGCTGAACGGATGTCGCAAGCGTTGGCTGTAGCGAATTACGCAAAGGCAATTAAGGCGGATGCTGTTGCGCACGGAAGTACAGGAGCGGGCAACGATCAGGTGCGTTTTGATATGGTGTTGAATATTCTGGTGCCGGGCATCGAGATTATTACTCCGATTCGTGAATTAAAACTTTCACGCGAGGAAGAAATTGCGTACCTCAAATCGAAGGGCGTAGAAATGAATTTCGAGAAAGCGATGTACTCTATAAATAAGGGCTTATGGGGAACATCCGTTGGAGGAAAGGAAACTTTAAATTCATTGGGTATGCTTCCCGAAGAAGCGTGGCCAACACAAGTAACGCAAACCGGAAACGAAGAAGTCGTTTTAGATTTTGAGCAAGGTGAGTTGAGAAAGGTAAATGAAAAATTATTTACTCACCCTACTGAAGCCATTCAATATCTTCAAACTATTGCTGGCCCTTATGGTATTGGTCGCGATATACATGTGGGCGATACCATCATCGGAATAAAAGGCCGTGTTGGATTTGAGGCTGCTGCACCAATGTTGATCATAAAAGCACATCATGCGTTAGAGAAACATGTACTTACCAAATGGCAACTTAGCTGGAAAGATCAGCTTGCGCAATTTTACGGAAACTGGCTGCATGAAGGTCAATACCTTGATCCGATTATGCGTGACATTGAAGCATTTTTAACAAACTCACAACAGCACGTTACGGGCAGGGTACACATTCAATTGTATCCATATCGATATCAGGTATTAGGAATTCAATCAGACAATGATCTAATGTCGTCTAAGTTTGGTAAGTATGGAGAGATGAACTTAGGTTGGACAGGTGATGATGTTAAGGGCTTTACAAAAATTTTTGGAAACCAAGTGATGATGTATCACCAAATAGCAAAAAGCAAAGAGCATATTGAATAGAGCTGGTGAATTAATAATTTGTGAAGATTACATTAATGTTAATGAATAATCTTAAGACTCAGAGCAAGCCTTCTGCTTTGCGCTTTATACTTTTAGCTTTACAAAAATGAAAAGAATACAAGCAGGAATTATTGGTGGAGCAGGATATACCGGAGGAGAAACCATTCGGTTGTTGTTGAACCATCCACAAGCAGAACTTGTGTTTGTTCACAGCAGAAGTAATGCAGGTAATCCATTGCACACTTCGCATCCTGATTTAATTGGTGATACGTCACTTACGTTTACCGATACTATCAATCAAGATGTTGATGTTATTTTTCTTTGTCTTGGACATGGCGAAAGTAAAAAGTTCTTAACAGAAAATACAATTAGCGCTTCGGTTAAAATTATTGACTTAAGTCAGGATTTTAGATTAGGCGAGCAAGTTGAAGGAAGAGAATTTGTGTACGGACTTCCAGAGGTAAATCGCGAAGCCATTAAACAAGCATCAAACATCGCTAACCCAGGATGTTTTGCTACTGCGATTCAATTGGGATTAGCACCGCTGGCAAAAGTAGGTTGGTTGGGTGATGTATATACAACTGGAATAACGGGATCAACAGGCGCAGGCCAAAAGTTGCAAGACACCACGCACTTTACATGGAGAGCGAACAATATTTCTGCATATAAGACATTGACGCATCAGCATATTAAAGAAATTACTAAGGTAATTGGTCAACTTCAAACAGGCTATGCTAAATCAATCAACTTCATTCCTTGGCGGGGAGATTTTGCCCGGGGTATTTATGTTAGCTCTTGCATTACAGTGAAGCCATCGCTTGTAGAAGTCGAAAAATTATATCATGATTTTTATCAAGATCATCCCTTCACTATTCTTTCACATGATATGATCGACTTAAAGCAAGTAGTGAATACCAATAAAGCACTGATTGCATTGGAAAAGCAAGGCGATAAACTTGTTGTTCATTCAGCGATCGATAATCTTTTAAAAGGTGCTTCCGGACAAGCCGTTCAAAATATGAATTTGATGTTCGGTTTAGATGAGACAGCCGGATTAAAATTGAAGAGTATAGTTTTTTAAAGCAATAATTTTAAAGCGGAAGGCTAAAAGCTTGTTCGAAAACGATGAAATTTTGGGTGGAACGTTTTATTTTAAACTTAACAGATAGCGATTATGAAAGATTATAAGAACCTCATCGTTTGGCAAAAGGCGCACCAACTCGTTCTCGCTGTTTATGAAGCCACTCGTTCTTTCCTTAAGGATGAGCAGTATAATTTGACAAGTCAGTTAAGACGGGCAGCGGCATCTTCACCAACGAATATTGCTGAAGGCTGCGGAAAATTTACGCAAATTGATTTTGCAAGGTATTTGCAAATTGCTCAAGGCTCAGCTCAAGAGGGTGAATATCTATCGTTTCGATCGTATGAATTGGGTTATATAAAGGAAGATGAGTATAAGAATTTGAATGGCATGGTGAACGAAGTAAAAGCAATGCTTATCAGTCTTATAAAGAAAGTGCGAAAAGAATCATAATATAAACAATCAAGCCTTAAGCTTACAGCTTTTTACTTTAAGCTTCACAGAACATGAAACTATTTGACGTATATCCATTATTTAATATCACACCCGCTAAAGCTTTGGGCTCTTGGCTTTGGGATGAGAGCGGACAAAAATATCTTGATCTCTATGGTGGCCATGCCGTCATCTCAATTGGTCACTCACATCCTCATTACGTAAAGTCGTTGGCGGATCAGTTGGGTAAGATTGCGTTTTACTCAAACAGTGTTCAAAATCCATTGCAAGAAATGTTAGCCGAAAAACTCGGGACATTTTCTGGTTATGCTGATTACCAACTTTTTCTGTGCAACTCGGGGGCTGAAGCAAACGAGAATGCATTAAAGGTGGCTTCGTTTGTAACGGGAAGAAAAAAAGTAATTGCATTCAAAAATGCATTTCACGGTCGCACATCGGGTGCTGTTGCTGCTACTGACAATCCAAAAATTGTAGCACCATTCAATGCCGGTCACGAAATTGTGTTCGTACCAATGAATGATGAAGCCGCGCTTAGTGATGCCTTGCAAAATGATGTTGCGGCTGTTATCATTGAAGGCATTCAAGGTGTAGGCGGAATCAGATTACCGGATGATTCGTTCTTGAAATTCTTAGAAAAGAAATGCAAGGCCAATGGATCGTTATTAATTCTTGATGAAATTCAATCGGGTTACGGACGCACAGGAAAATTCTTTGCACATCAATATGCCGATATTAAACCTGATTTGATTACGATGGCCAAAGGTATGGGCAATGGTTTTCCAGTTGGGGGAGTTTTAATAGAAGGTAAAATTAAACCATGGCCTGGAATGTTGGGTACAACCTTTGGCGGTAATTACCTTTCGAGCGTTGCATGCTTGTCTGTGTTAGAGGTAATGGAGGAAGAAAAACTTTTGAACAATGCATCAACCCTGGGTGCGTATTGTATCGAAGAACTTAAAAAGATTTCTGCTATAGTTGAAGTTCGTGGTCGTGGCTTAATGATTGGTTTTGATCTTCCGGAAGACAAGAAAACGGTTCGTAATGATCTTTTAACAAAGCATAAAATATTTACAGGTGAAGCAAAGCCAAACACGATACGACTTTTGCCTTCGCTTGCATTACAAAAAAGTGAAATCGATATTTTCTTAACTGCATTAAAAGAAGAATTAAAATGAAAAATTTTATTTCCGTCCCCAATGTTTTCGAAATTGACAAACTCGTTAACAAAGCAATTGCGTACAAAGCGAATCCTTTTCAGGATAAAGGACTTGGTGCAAATAAACGCCTTGGTTTATTATTCTTGAATCCAAGTATGCGCACGCGGTTGAGCACACAATTGGCTGCGCAAAATTTAGGAATGGAGGTAATTGTTTTTAATGTTAGTCAAGATGGTTGGGCATTGGAGTTTGAAGACGAGGCCATTATGAGTGGCAACACAGTAGAACACGTAAAAGATGCAGCACCCATTCTGGGAAAATATTTTGATATTCTTGGTATCCGAACATTTCCTTCCTTACAAAATAAAGTAGATGATTACAGCGAACTGTACATAAACCAATTTATAAAGTATGCTGGCATTCCGGTTATTAGTTTAGAAAGTGCTACAGTGCATCCGTTGCAAAGTCTTACGGATGTAATTACCATAATGGAAACATTTAAAGAAAAGAGAAGACCCAAAATTGTACTCACTTGGGCACCGCACGTAAAGGCATTGCCGCAATGTGTTGCCAATAGCTTTGCCGAGTGGATCAATGCATGGGATAAAGCTGATTTTGTAATTACGCATCCGGAAGATTATGAGTTGGACGAGCGTTTTACAAAAGGTGCAACCATTACGCAAAACCAAAGTGACGCGTTGAAGGACGCGGATTTTGTGTATGTAAAAAACTGGAGTACCTATGTCGACTATGGAAGAATTTATTGCAACGATCCACAATGGATGTTAACCGAAAAAAAACTTCAACTCACAAATAATGCTAAGGTAATGCATTGTTTGCCGGTGCGGAGAAATGTTGAATTGAGTGATGAAATTTTGGATGGAGCGAATAGCATTGTAACGCAGCAGGCATCCAATCGAGTTTGGGCAGCACAAGCGGTGTTGAGTAATATTTTATCAAGTAATAAGTAATAGGGGTTACGATTAACTTTTAACCATTAACGGATAACGACCTAATGAATAAACTATTCATCATTAAGATAGGAGGTAATGTGCTTGACAATCCAACGCAACTGGATTTGTTCTTAAAAAACTTTGCATCTATAAATGAGATGAAAATTCTAATTCATGGCGGTGGAAAAATAGCGACTAAGATTGGTGAGCAATTAGGAATTGAATCCAACTATTTAAATGGACGGAGAATTACGGATGCTGCAACGCTTGATCTTGTTACCATGGTGTATGGAGGATTGGTGAACAAACAAATTGTAGCGCAACTTCAGCAAATGGATTGCAATGCATTGGGCGTAACCGGAGCAGATGGAAATTTGATTAAGGCTGTGAAGCGTCCTGTTAAAGATGTGGACTATGGTTTTGTTGGTGACGTAAAATCTGAAAATGTAAATTCCGATTTACTTGCGATGTTACTGAACCAAACCATCACTCCGATTTTTGCTCCTCTCACACATGCCAGTGGAAAAATGCTGAATACAAATGCTGACACAATTTCATCTGTATTGGCCGTGGCACTTAGTAAACATTTTGATGTGAGATTGATTTTTTGTTTTGAGAAGAAGGGTGTGTTGCAGGATTTAAATAATTCAGACTCCGTTATTCGTCATCTGCCCAAACAATTATATACTAAACTATTATCACAGAATGTTTTTGCGGATGGCATTTTACCGAAACTGGAAAATGCATACGAAGCTATTCAAGCCGGAGTGAAGGAGGTATTGATTGGTGAAGCAGGCGATTTGGTAAAAAACACAGGGCAAGAAACCGAAGGGACATTAATAACATCATAAATAAAGCTAAGGCACAAGTATGGTGAAGTTGGCAACTTCAAACCTGAAACTTTAGACTTGGAACTTCACTACGATATGGCAAAAGAAAATCTTCCAACGTTAGCATTGAATCTCCTTCAGCGATTGATCGCTACGCCTTCTTTTAGTAAAGAGGAGGATGAAGTGGCTTCTATTATTGAAGATTTTTTTGAGCAACAAGGTGTGCATACTTATCGCAGAGCAAACAATGTGTGGGTCAAGAATAAATATTTCAGTGCCGACAAGCCAACGGTTTTACTAAACTCACATCACGATACAGTAAAACCAAATTTTGGGTATACACGAGATCCTTTTAAACCTGAAATAATTGATGGTAAACTTTATGGGTTAGGGAGCAATGATGCAGGTGGGCCATTGGTATCGTTGATCTCTACATTCTTATATTTTTATGATCACGGTGATCTGAAATATAATATTGTGATGGCTGCCACTGCTGAAGAAGAAATTTCAGGAACAGGTGGTGTGGAAAACATTTGGTCTTCGTTAGCGCCAATTGATTTTGCTATTGTTGGCGAGCCTACCTTGTGTGATATTGCCACTGCAGAAAAAGGTTTGATGGTGTTGGATTGTCTTGCGAAAGGCAAGCCGGGTCATGCTGCAAGAGAAGAAGGAATAAATTCAATCTATGTTGCTTTACCCGATATAGAATGGTTCAGAACTTTTCAGTATCCAAAAGTTTCCGATACCCTGGGTAAAATGAAAATGACAGTAACCATTATCAATGCAGGGAGTCAACACAATGTTGTTCCATCGGAGTGTCGTTTTACGGTTGATGTTCGAGTTACAGATGCGTATACTTTGGAAGAAGCGTTGGAGATTATTAAGCAACACGTAACGTGTGAGGTAACACCGCGCTCACTTCGCATGCGCCCTTCTGGAATTTCTCCTGATCATCCATTGGTAAAATCAGCACATGCATTGGGACTGAAATCCTACGGTTCGCCTACAACATCAGATCAGGCAATGATCCCTGTTCCATCTGTAAAGATTGGTCCTGGCGATTCAGCGCGTTCACATTCTGCCGATGAATTTATTTATGTCGATGAGATTGCAAAAGGAATTGATACCTATATTCGGTTGCTTGAAAATGTAATCTATTAGGATTCTTAATTATGAAAGATGCTTTGAAAATATTGGTTTGGTTGGGATATAGAAGCCTATCGTTATGAAAATTAGCAAATCAAAATATAACCAATTGCTTAAAAGTATTAGCTCCACTTTTTTAAATGCTAAAGAAAGTGCGTTACAAGCAATAAATGTTGAGCTTACTAAAGCAAATTGGGAAATAGGTAAATACATTGTTGAGTATGAACAGAAGGGGAAATTAAAAGCTGAATACGGGATTGCGTTATTGAATGATCTATCAAGAGATTTAAAAATGCAGTGTGGAAAAGGTTTTGGGAAGAGCAACTTATATTTGATGCGCCAGTTTTTTTTGAAGTACCCAAAATTCCGGACGTCCGGAATTTTCCGGACGTCCGGAAAATCTACAAACAAAAAGTCTCATGTAATATTGTCGTGGAGTCATTATGCTGAGTTGCTTACTATTGATAATGATTTGGCGAGAATGTTTTATGAAAAGCAAAGCGTAAACGAGAATTGGTCGGTACGCGAACTTAAAAGACAAATTGATTCTGCGTTGTTTCAGCGTTTAGCGCTTAGCAAGAATAAGAAAGGAATGCTAAAACTTGCTTCGAAAGGGCAACGAATTCTAAGTACGAGCGATGCTGTTCGAGATCCGTATGTGTTTGAATTTTTAGGTTTGCCTGTTGGGAAGGTTAGCGAGAAAGGACTAGAGAAAAATTTAATCAATAATTTACAACGGTTTTTACTGGAGCTAGGCAAAGGATTTTCATTTGTTGCACAACAGTTTAAACTTACGGTTGATAATCAACATTTTTTTATTGATCTCGTTTTTTACCATCGTATATTAAAATGTTTTGTGCTTATCGACTTAAAGGTTAAAAAAGTTAAGCATCAAGATATTGGTCAGATGAATCTTTATCTCAACTACTTTAAGGAAGAGGAGGGAACTACCGGTGATAACGAGCCGATCGGAATTATCATCGCAGCCGATAAACACGAACTACTTGTTAGGTATGCAACAGGTGGTCTTTCCAATAAAATTTTTGTATCAAAGTATCAACTTTACTTACCTGATAGAAAGACGCTCGAAAGAAAAGTAAAGGAAATTATTCTGAATAGCTGATTTAATACAAATTGAAAATGAAACTCTGGCAAAAAGATAAAGCATCATTAATAGCGGTAGAAAAATTTACCGTTGGTAAAGACCAGGAAATGGATATGTATTTGGCCCGATTTGATGTGCTCGGATCGTTGGCACACATTACCATGCTTGAATCAATTGGTTTATTAACGGCTGATGAATTGAAATTACTTTCTACCGAACTAAAAAATATTTACAAAAGAATTGAATCTGAAGATTTTAAAGTTGAAAATGGTGTAGAAGATATTCATTCTCAAGTTGAATTGGAGCTAACAAAAAAACTTGGAGACGTAGGAAAGAAAATTCACAGTGGCCGTTCGCGTAATGATCAGGTGTTGGTTGATGTTAAATTATTTCTTCGTGCTGAGATAAAAGAAATTGTTGAGGCGGTTACAGTATTGTTTGAACTTTTGATTCAGCAAAGTGAGAAGTATAAGAAACATCTTTTACCCGGATATACTCATTTGCAATTGGCCATGCCATCCTCGTTTGGTTTATGGTTTGGTGCGTATGCAGAAAGTCTTGTTGATGATATGATTACACTGGAAGCTGCATACCGCATTGTAAATAAAAATCCATTGGGCTCTGCAGCAGGTTACGGTTCATCATTTCCTCTCAATCGAAAGATCACGACAGCTTTGTTGGGATTTGATGATTTGAATTATAATGTGGTGTATGCTCAGATGGGAAGAGGTAAAGCAGAACGTATTGTAGCAAGTTCACTTTCAAACATTGCAGCTACCTTGGCCAAGCTATCGATGGATGCCTGTCTTTTTCTAAATCAGAATTTTGGCTTCATTCGTTTTCCGGATGAGTTGACGACTGGTTCCAGCATTATGCCACACAAAAAGAACCCGGATGTTTTTGAGTTGATACGTGGACGATGCAATCAGATTATTTCGTTGCCAAATGATATAGCATTGCTCACTACAAATCTTCCTTCAGGATATCATCGCGATATGCAGTTGCTAAAAGAAAAACTTTTTCCGGCATTGCAAAGCTTGAAAGATTGTATTCGCATGGCGCATTTAATGTTGAGCAATATTGAAATCAAGGAAAATATTCTCTCGGATGAGAAGTATAAATTCTTGTTCAGCGTTGAAGAAGTAAATAAATTGGTGCTTAATGGAATTCCTTTTCGTGATGCGTATAAACAAATAGGCAATGGAATTGAGAGAGGTGAATTTACCTATTCCCCTGAAGTAGATCATACGCATGAGGGAAGCATAGGTAATCTTTGCCTCGATGAAATTTCTCAAATGATGAAAAGCGTCTGCGGTAAATTTTCATTTGAAAAGATAAAGGATGCAGAGAAAAAATTGCTCAGCCCTCAGAACGAAAGTCTAAATTGATTTTTACTTATAACTATTGGCTTAAGCCTGCGATTATAAAACATCAGCTATCAGGGGCGCTAACCCTGAAAAAAAATCGAAGAACTATTACTGAGTAGTGTTGTTCTTCAAATTGTTGTTATACATTTTAGTATTTTGCATTTACTTAAAATTCTTTTAGCATGCCAGCATTACAAATTCCAACACGGCCAATCCGTAAGTTTTTACCTGAAGATTTTTTCGTTTCATCTTGGGATGTATTGAAACCTTTCTTCGATAATCTTTTAGAACGAAACTTAACTTCGGTTGAGGATTTGAAAAAATGGTTTCAAGATCGTAGTGAGCTTGAATCCATAATTGGTGAAGATATGGCGTGGCGCTACATTAATATGACGTGCTACACAGAGAATGACGTTTATAAAAAAGCATATCAGGATTTTGTTCAAAATATACAACCTTTAATTGCTCCTGTTTCGGATCAACTGAATAAGAAGGCAGCGTCATCATCGTTCCTTCAGGAGCTTGCACATTTGCAAGGGTACGATATTATGATTCGTAGTCTTAAAAAGGAAATTGAAATTTTTCGCGATGCGAACGTGCCATTGTACACAGAGATTAATACTGAAACTCAAAAGTATGCTGAACTCTGTGGGGCAATGATGGTAACGATAGACAGCCAGGAGTTAACACTTCAGCAGGCGTCTGTTATTCTCATGTCAACCGACCGACAGAAAAGAGAAGACGTATATAATAAAATTGTTGAACGAAGATTAAAAGACAAAGAAACGTTAGATTCTCTTTTCTCTACGCTAATAAAACTTCGCCATCAAGTTTCGGTAAATGCGGATTTCAAGAATTTTAGAGATTACATGTTCAAGTCGCTTGGCCGATTTGATTACACACCAGAAGATTGTTTTCATTTTCATGATGCTATCGAACACGAAGTGGTGCCCATGTTAATTCAGCTTGCGCTGGAAAGAAAGGTTGCGCTAAAAATTTCTGACTTAAGACCTTGGGATAAGTCTGTTGATCCGGAAGGGCGTGAGCCATTGAAGCCCTTTACCAATGGAAAAGAATTAACAGATAAAACAATTGAAGTTTTCAAAAGAATTGATCCTTTCCTCGGCCAGTGTTTGTCGATTATGAAAGAAATGGGTCATCTTGATTTAGAATCAAGAAAGGGAAAAGCTCCCGGTGGATATAATTATCCGCTTGCAGAAGTTGGTGTTCCATTTATTTTTATGAATGCTACTTCTACGTTGCGTGATATGGTTACCATTATGCACGAAGGTGGTCATGCCATTCATAATTTTCTCACGCGTGATTTAGATCTGAATGATTTCAAGTCCACACCATCTGAGGTAGCAGAGCTTGCTTCGATGTCCATGGAATTAATTTCGATGGATCATTGGGATGTATTCTTTACTGACGAAGCAGAGCTGAAGCGTGCGAAGCGTGAACACTTGGAAGATATTATCGAAACGTTGCCTTGGGTTGCCACCATCGATCTATTCCAACATTGGTTGTACGAAAATCCAGATCATAGTTTAGAAACCAGAAAAGAAAAGTGGAATGAAATCTTTGATCAATTTGCGGATACCGCAACCGATTGGTCGGGCTTGCAATCAGCAAAAGATTATTTATGGCAAAAGCAGTTGCATTTGTACGAAGTACCTTTCTATTATATTGAATACGGCATGGCACAATTAGGAGCAATTGCGGTGTGGCGTAATTTCAGAAACGATAATGCGAAAGGATTGGAAGGATATCAAAATGCATTGAAACTAGGATACATGCGCGCGATACCTGAAATATATAAAGCCGCTAACATTAAATTTGATTTCAGTCGCGAATACATTCATGAGTTAATGAAGTTTGTAAAGGATGAATTAAATAAAATTTAGGCGCCTCTGCTTTTATCAAGCAAATCACTTAATTGTTCCGCCTCCTTTTCGCTTAGCGACAAAATAAGATTCAGGTCGGTTTGTTGTTTGGCAATTGCATTTAAAAGAATAAGTCCTTCTGCGGTAATGCTCACATCGGCAGCGCGTCTGTCGTTCGGGCACGCTTTTTTTACAATTAGATTTTTAGCAACCAATCGATCTAACAATCTTGATACATCCGAATTCTTATCGAGCATTCGGGATTTTATTTCCGTAGCCGATATTGTTTTTGGGTGTTGCCCTTTTAAGATTCGAAGAATATTGAATTGTTGACCGGTAATGTTGTGCGGCTTAAAAAAATCTTGTTGACGATTAGTTAACCAATTTGCCGTATAAATAAGATTAACCACTGCCTTATGCTGTTGGCTTGAAAATTTTTCTTGCTTTATCTCTTCTTCAATTCTCATAACGCATTTTGAATTATAAAAATAAGCCCTGTTGAATATATATCGACAGGGCTTATACTTATTGCAAAGAAAGATTATTCTTTCACAAATTCCATCTTTCCAATTAATTCAACTTCGTCACCTAAAACGGGCGAGCCGTATTTTGCACCGAGGTTGAAATCAGATCTTTTAACCTTGCCTGTCACTTTAAAGCCAGCAACTGATTTTTTGTTATATGGGTGAATGATGGTGCCATTATACGTTACGTCTAATACAACAGGTTTAGATACACCATGCATCGTTAACATTCCTTCTAACGTATATTTTTTAACATCAATTTTTTTGAAAGAGGAACTTTTAAAAGTTATGGAAGGGTATTTTGCTACATCAAAAAAGTCTTCGCTCTTTAAATGACCATCGCGCTTTTCATCGTCTGTGTTGATAGTAGAAACGTCTGCCGTAAGCTTTATAGTGGCATCAGAAAAATCTTCTTTGTTCGATACAATAGTAGCATCAAAAGATTTGAATGAACCTTCTACTTCAGAAATTAGTAAATGGGTAATGCTAAAGCCAAGCTTGGCATGCGCGTTGTCAACTTTCCAAGTTGATTGTGCGAATGATGTACCCACTACAATAAGAGCAACCAATAATACAGAAATTTTTTTCATGTTTAGTTTCGTTTTTTATGATACAAATGTAGCGGACTTTTAATATATATGTTTAAACAAATAATAATTTCTATATAACTACATGATAACCAGGTATTTTATTTTTTATGTAGGTAGCAATGGCTTTTTTAACTGACTCGTTCAATGATGAAGTATCATAACATAGAACTAAAGTTTTAAATAGAAATCTTTTGTGAGCCTAGTAAAACCAGATGTTAGTACGTCATCTTTTTCATACTGTACAATTTCGCCTTGTTCTTTGTCAAAAGAAAAAAATCTAAATTCTAGCATCAAACGTTCGATCGGTTTTTCCCTTCGTGATCGAAATATCCAATGACGCGAACAGTGTAACTGATGAAGTTCGGCTATTTTAATAAACGCAATACCTTCGGTGTAAGGAAGAATAACATTAAGCATTCCGTCTTTTTCTAATAGTCGAATAACTGATTTGATTAACGTATCAAAATCCAACGCAACGGTATGCCGTGTTCGTAAACGGTTATGATCTGGTGGCTGAAAACTGTTTTTAAAGTAAGGAGGGTTGCTTACAATTACATCATATTTCTTTTCTGGCGTAAAGTTTTGAATTGCAGATTCGAAAATTGTAATGCGATTTTTCCAGGGAGAGTTTGAAATATTTTCTTTTGCTTGTTCGGCATCTTGACGTTCAATTTCTACAGCATCAATTTCTACATTTTCTTTTCCACGTTGGGCTATCATTAATGATAAAATACCAGAGCCGGTTCCGATATCGAGTATCCGATTCGCTTGGTCAACATTTGCCCAAGCTCCAAGCAATACAGCATCAGTTCCTACCTTCATGCTGCATCGATTGTGATGAACCGTAAATTGTTTGAACTGGAACGATGAATTATTACTTAATTTTTTCACAAGGATGTAGGACAGCCAAAGGTAAAAAGAATCACACTAAAAATTTCAAGTCAAATTTAAGACTTGGAATTTTTAATGAACAGAGAATGCATTCTTTCTTTTAGCCCAATACGATATTAATTGATTTTGAAATTAATAGTCTGCATCATTCTTACTTTAACAGGTTGGCCTCTTTGTTTTCCGGCTTCCCACTTTGTTAATCCAATTACACGAATCGCTTCTTCATCACATCCACTGCCAATACCTTTCACTACTTTAAAATCACTCAACTCACTTTTTTCATTGACCACAAAGGATACGAATACCTTTCCGATTATTTGTTCACTCTTTGCGCGCCTTGGATATTTTATATTTTTAGACAACGTATTGTAAAAACGTTCATATCCGCCAATGGGCTCGGGCATTTTTTCAACAATAAAAAAAATTGAGTCTTTAACTTTTTCAATTGGTATTTCATAGTTTCCTATAGGCGTTGAGGCGTCAATTTCTTTGCCTTGATCGATTGCCGGTGCATTATCATTTTCTTGTTCGTCTTCCACTGGCACAAATTCCGGCACAATGGGCTTTGGTGGTTTGATCTTTTCGGGCTTTGGCGCATCATCATTCTTACTTCGTATTTCAGGAATATAATCCTCATATGGATTGTAAGAAATCGGTGGCTCTGGTTTAGGATTTGGATTCTTTTTAACTTTCGTAGTCCATTGAAATGCTGTGATCATCAGCATCAACGTAATGGCTAAACTAATTTGAAAGATCGTGCTCCTGTAACGGTGTACGTCATACTTCGGATTTTTCTTTGGTTCCATAACTTTAGGTTTAAAAGTTTATAAAAGAACCGCGCGGTTTACTGCATTAGCAGTATGAACATGTTTGATCCTTAAATGCACGAGCTATAACAAAGTCACAAGAAGTATTGAAACCTTAAAAAAAATTCGTTGCTACGGAAATAAACTATTCAATTAAAGTACATTATCCGAATTACATTAAGCCTACATTTACTGATGTTAATCTTTCGGAATCCATTATGCCTTCGATGAAGAACATGTTTCTTTAGGAATTAAATTCCGTTGAAAATTTTCTCTGACTATAAAATAAATATTTAATGATATGCGAAGAGATAGTATTTTGCGTTGTATGGTTTTAGATCAAAATAGAATGAACATCCATTTGATGCGAAAATGTTTAATCACAATCACAACGGCTACACTGGTATTGTACACTATTTCAGGTGCGTCACAAAACTTAGTTCCAAATCCAAGCTTTGAGGAATATGGTGTTTGTCCGGGCGATTTTAGTCAGGCAGCACATGAGTTTAAGGTAACGCATTGGCAATCCGCGAATTTAGGAACCCCTGATAATTTTAATAAATGTAGCATTGGTGAGGCGAGTGTGCCGCACAACTGGGCTGGCGTTTCAGAACCATATGAAGGAAAAGGATATGTAGGTATTTACCTTTGGATGAACAATGATAAAAATTATCGCGAATACCTTCAATGTAAATTGCTTGAACCCATGATAAAGGATTCTCTTTATGAAATAGAATTCCACTATAAATTATCATCGTACTCAAAATATTCTATCGACCGCATAGGGTTACTGTTAACGAACGAATTGCTTGCAGTGAAACATGATCAGGTTATTTCAGTTCAGCCCACTTTTTCCATCATTCAAGATACAGCTCTAACAAAAGAGACAGGCTATTGGGAAACGGCACGGAAACAATATCGCGCGAAAGGTGGGGAGCAGTATGTAACCATCGGTAATTTTTTTGACAACCAAACCACACACCACTATTTTATTCGATTCAGCCCGATGCAACAAAGTATGCTAGCAAAAAGCGCGTACTATTATATTGATGATGTGAAAATCATTCCACTGTTTAATACTCATCAAAAACAATTTGTAATTGTTGTATCTGAGTTTAGACAAGATCATATTGAATTAGACAAAAACTACATCCTTCAGAATATTCAATTTGATTTTGATCAGTATGCATTGCAATCTTCTTCGTTTGCTGAATTGGATGAGGTGGTACGGTGGCTGAAAGAAAATCCTTCAATACGTGCTGTAGTTTCTGGTCACACAGATGATCAGGGAAGTAATGAATATAATCTTACACTTTCAACTAGTCGCGCGCGATCAGTTGCAGCATATATAATTAGCAAAGGTATTTCGTTCGATAGAATTGAAACAATTGGCTATGGAAAAAGTAGATCTTTGGTTACTGAAATTACAGAAGATGCGAGAGAGATAAACAGAAGGGTAGAAATAACGTTTTTAAAATAATCGCTTCATCTTGATGGTTAGCATAAAAATTAAAAGTCCAATAAAATTTAAAAGATGAGTTCCAAGGAAAAAAAAGTTGATCACATGGAGCCAAGTACCAGCGTTAGTGAATAAAAATGAAAAGACTGCACATCCAACAACCATTACCTCTGCGCTGAGAAAAATGATTTTTTAAAATTCTACAAAGTGTTGTGCGATTCGAATTTGTTTTTGAATCCAATAGATGAACACATTTAAGCTTACTATTATATTGGTAATACTAACTAAAGATGATAGAGTAGGCATTGCAATGGTTATTGAGGAAACGGCTATATGTATCAAGATGATAAACCCCAATCCAATACTCATCTTTTTATCTGAACCGCTCATGTATGTAGAGAACGACTCATAATGTGTGATTCACATTCTAAAAAGAAAAGCCATCGATGTAATCGATGGCTTTAAAAGTAGAATGATAAAAGCGTTCAGTTTATTCTAAAGCTTTTACACCAGGCAAAACTTTGCCTTCAAAATATTCAAGTAAAGCACCACCACCGGTAGATACATAACTTACCTTATCTTCAAAGCCAAACTTTGCAACAGCAGCAGCAGAATCACCACCACCGATTAATGAGAACGCACCTTTTTCGGTTGCACGCACCACTGCTTCTGCAACACTCTTTGTTCCTTTTTCAAATTTTTCCATTTCGAAAACACCCATTGGGCCATTCCATAAAATGGTTTTTGATTCTTCAATTACCTTTGCAAACACAACACATGCTTGTGGCCCGATGTCTAATCCCATCCAACCATCTTTTATAGAATTATTATTTGAAATCTCGGTGATAGCGTTCGCATCAAATTTATCGGCAACAATTGAATCGATCGGTAAATGAAGTTCAACACCTTTTGATTTTGCTTTTTGAATTAATTCTTTCGCAAGTTCTAATTTGTCAAGTTCTACTAATGAATTACCTATGCTTCCACCCATGGCTTTGAAGAACGTATATGCCATGCCACCACCAATAATGAGATGGTCAACTACATCCAACATTTTTTCAATGATCAAAAGCTTGTCTGATATTTTCGCTCCGCCCATAATGGCTACGAAAGGTTTCTCTGCATTCTCCAAAACTTTCTTAGCGTTATCAAGTTCTGCAGCCATTACATAACCTGCACATTTATCTTTAAAGAACTGGGCAATAATTGTAGTAGAAGCGTGGGCGCGATGCGCTGTACCAAATGCATCGTTTACATAGATGTCGCCATGCTTACTTAACTTTTCAGCGAAGGCAACATCACCTTTTTCTTCTTCTTTATAGAATCGTAAATTTTCTAATACCAAAATTTCACCTGGTTTCAATGCTGATGATAATGCGAACGCTTCATCGCTAATACAATCATTGGCAAATTTTACAGGTCTTCCGAAAAGCGCCTCAACTGTTTTAAGTGTATGCTTTAATGAATACTTATCTTCAGATCCGTCTTTTGGTCTTCCTAAATGCGACATTAAAACACAGCTTCCGCCATCGTTCAATATTTTTTTTATGGTTGGAATAGTAGCCCGTATGCGGTTGTCATCTGTTACGTTAAAACTTTTGTCTAACGGCACATTAAAATCTACACGAATAAGGGCGCGCTTGCCACTGAAGTTGATGTCGTTAATGGTTTTCATGAGTCTGGTTTTGTTGAGGAGCGAAATTTACGAATCATGCCGGACTCTATACTATAATTAATTGCGAGCTTTTCCCGCAAACGTTTTAATTCTCTTTAAATCAAACTGTTTTCGATTGTCTGTTCTATATTGCGCTGTAAGTGGTTAGATTTCTAATGTCTATTCAGATGTTTAAAGCGACCACAGCCTGATTGCTAATTTTTGCAACTGATTGCTTACCATTTTTAGATGATGTTGAAGTATGTAAGGCGAAGGTAATTTTAGAAGTTCAAGTAAAGAGAAAACTCTAGCGAGATTATGAAAGCGATAATAAAGGTATTAAAAGAAAACCTCGTTACCATAAGCATGATTACCCTCATGATTTTGATTTTATTGGGAGTAACATTTACGTGGTTGAACAAAAGAAAAATCGTAGAGACTACGCAATTGAAAACGCAAGCAGAGGAGGTGAAGAAGCGATTGGATATGATTTTTTCGAATCACATCAGGCAAATCGATCTTGGCTTGAGAGGATACGCACTTACTAAAAGTGAACAACTTCTTGCACCTTTGAAGTTTGGTATTGCAGCCAACGAATTAAACCTTAAAACACTGGACACGCTTTTGCGATTACAAAAGTTAGATACCAGTGTTATAAAATTCAACGCCATCAGAATGGGTATTGACGAATATATCGCATTTTCATTGTTGATGAAAAGGGAAGCGGAAATTGATAGTATGAAGCAATTCGTATCCATGTTGAATCAGGATAAGGGTTATGATTTGTGGCGATTATTTGCTCCGTTTAATGCGAGCCATATTG
>JBBRFY010000013.1:0-31889 GCA_038241205.1 Cytophagales bacterium | reverse complement strand
CTTCATAGACAATTGTTAACGGAATATTTTCGGGTAATACTTCTGTATCGCGAGGCGGCTCTGGAAACGATACGATGATAACATCATGCGGATGAACTTTGTAATTTGGCTTCACAGATTTGTCGTTCACTTTTACAAATCCATCGTGTATGCCATTCTGAATTTTAGTGCGCGTTACATTTGGCAATCTTGCCAACAGAAACTTATCAATGCGCACCAGCCCTTGCTTTGCATCGGCCACAATTCTATGATGTTCAAACAATGCATCATCATCTTCTTCCAATACAATTTCTTCTGCCGACATTCTTTTCTTTATTCCGCAAAAGTAGGCGAAGATTGGTTTTTATGTTACTTATAGAATTCTTTATTTCGCCTGCATAAAAGACAGGTAAAAAATGAATCTCAATTTTTTGTTGCTAGCAGTAGTACTAATGGCGTGTTCTGCGGGGCAGAAAGAAAAAATTTCATCTGATTTTTCTGCTGGTAAAGTAGTGGCAGAACTTACCTCAAAAAAATTAGAAGAAGCATCAGGGATGGTAGCCAGCAAGGCAAATCCAGGATACTTTTGGATCATAACAGATAGTGATAATGACGCAGAGGTATTTCTGGTTAACGAGCAAATGGACATTAAACTTACATGCACGTTGAGCGGAATTGCAAACCGCGATTGGGAAGATGTAGCAATTAGCTATGATGTTGAAACAAAAAAGAATTACATCTATGTGGCAGAGATTGGTGACAATAGTGCAAAATACCTATACAAAATGCTTTATCGTTTTGAAGAACCCGTAAAGCAAGACTCAGCTTTACTTACCATAAATCCTGAAGAAATTCAGCAAATAGTTTTCCGTCTGCCCGAAGGTGCAAAAGATACGGAAGCCATAATGATTGATCCGTTAACACACGACCTTTATATTTTATCAAAGCGCGAGATGCCCGTGCATGTATATCGGCTTGCATTTCCTCAATCAATGCGCGATACACTCGTGGCTGAACCGATTACTACATTACCTTTCACATTAGCAACGGCTGCAAATTTTTCAGAGGATGGCACGGAGTTGTTAATCAAAAATTACGATTCAGTTTTCTATTGGAGCAGAGACACAACAAAAACGGTTTCGCAAATGTTAGCGCATAGGCCTAAGGTATTGAACTACATTCCGGAACCACAGGGCGAATCAATTGCTTGGGCTTTAGATGGCTCTGGATACTATACCGTAAGTGAAAAAGTGATCGGAAGAAAATCGAATTTACTTTTCTATAAAAGGAAAAAAGGGTAAGTAATTAATTCCAAATACCTTCATCCGGAATCATTTCTAACACATTACCTTCCGGATCATTAAAGTAGAACGATTTATTTCCACTCTTCCATGTTACTTCATCCGTAATTTTTATTCCAAGTGATTTTATTTTCTTTTTTGTCTTTTCATAGTCCGACAGCGTTACTTCAAATGCAAAATGTTGTTTGCCTCCTCCAAAATGAGGCGGTGGACTTTTCTTTAATTTTGAATCTTCAGGATTAAAGATTAACAAAACAGAATCGCCTGCCCTTAGAAACAAATGCTTTCCTTCTGAATAGTTAATAATGGGTAGTCCCAATACTTCATGATAAAATTCTCTTGCTTTTTCTAAATCTGAAACGTAGAGGCAGGTTTCTTTTATCTTTAAAATATTCATGCTGTAAATGATTTTTTCAGCGCGTTGTATTCGTTCCAAATCTCATGAAGAATTTCTGCTGCCGATTTAATCGAACGAATTGCGGCTGACACTTGGCCAATCTCCAATTCTCCTTCTACCATATCACCTTCAAAAATTCCTTTCCTAGCTCTTCTCTTTCCAAGAAGTTCGTTCAACTCCTCTTTACTTGCTCCACGCAGCTCCGCTTGCTGAACGTCCTGATAAAATTTATTTTTAATCAGCCTGACTGGCGTAATTTGCTTTAACGTGAGTACAGTTTCCCCTTCCAGAACTTCTATTACTTTGTTTTTAAAATTTTCGTGTGCTGAAGATTCTAAACTCGCTGCAAATCGGCTACCTATCTGCACACCATCCGCACCCAAAACTTCGGCCGCTAGCATCCCTCTTCCGGTTGCAATTCCGCCAGCTGCCATCAATGGAATTGAGATTGCATCGCGTACTATCGGGATAAGGACAAATGTGGTTGTTTCTTCGCGGCCATTGTGCCCACCTGCTTCAAATCCCTCTGCCACAACGGCATCTACCCCTGCCTGTTCTGCTTTTTTTGCAAACTTCACACTCGATACCACATGTACTACGGTAATGTTCTTGTCTTTTAACATGCCAGTCCAGATGGAGGGATTACCAGCAGAGGTAAAAACAATTTTTACTCCTTCGTCAATAATAATTTTTATGAGTCTATCAATTTCAGGATACAGGAGCGGAACATTAACCGCAAAAGGCTTTGACGTTGCAAGTTTACACTTCCGAATATGCTCAACTAAAACATCGGGATGCATTGATCCGGCTCCAATTAGGCCAAGACCTCCAGCGTTACTCACTGCAGACGCTAATCGCCAGCCGCTACACCAAACCATGCCAGCCTGAATTATGGGAATTTTAATGCTAAATAATTGGCTGACACGATTGATTGAAGTCTCCATAATTAATTTCGAAAATCACTTGTTTTTTTATAGTCTTCCTAATGTTCTGAATATCTGAAATATAGAACAAATGTGTGTTGAACTATTTGATTTTTTTGCCCCAATAAAGTTGTCCACAAAGAATTGATTCATAAAAATAGACGTAACTAATTGAGGGAAAGATTTTTAACTCGTAATAATCTCGTAATGTGGACAACCACTAAATTTTGTGGAAATCTTTTTTAGTAAAATTCATGATTTATAACTACCTGAACTTTATTGTTTTTCTATACTTGTAACATGGCTACACGAGTCAGCTTAAAAATTACATATTGTTGATATTTGCTGAACAAAAACTCCTCTTAAGCGTGACAATATAATCATGAAAAAAAACGTCATCATTCTATTCTTCATGTTTTTCTTTCTGCAAATTAATGCGCAGCAAATTCGGATTATTAAGTTTAAAGAACTTCAGGAAATTATCAATTCTACCTCAGATTCAATACACGTAATTAATTTCTGGGCAACCTGGTGTGCGCCTTGCGTGAAGGAATTGCCGCTACTGGAAACCATGAACTCAAAAAGTTTAGAAGGTATTAAAATTACACTTGTTAATCTTGACTTTGCAGATAAGCTTGATAAGGTAAATGCCTTTGTTGAACGGAAAAAAATAAAAACAGAAGTGGTGTTGCTAGACGAGGTGGATTACAATCAATGGATAGATAAAGTGGATAAGCATTGGGGTGGCGCAATTCCTGCTACCTTGATAATTAATTCACAAAGTGGAAAACGAAAGTTTATAGAACATGAGCTGGAAGACGGTGAATTAGAAAAATTGATTGAAGAAGTAAAGTAGATTAAATCTCCAAAACCAAATTATAAATGAAGACGCTTAAAATAAATTTCTTATTCCTCATATGCTTCCTTGCTTGTTTTGCGGGCAAAAAAATGAGTTACGAGATTGGCGATTCCGTCTCTGATTTTAAGTTGAAAAATGTTGACGGCAAAATGGTTTCGCTTTCTGACTATAGAGCATCCAAAGGTGTGATTGTAATCTTTGATTGCAATACCTGTCCGTATTCAAAAGCGTACAACGAAAGAATTATCGCTCTCAATAAGAAATATTATGTTCAAGGGTTCCCTGTAATCACTATCAACCCAAATAGTGCAGAAGTTTCCCCTGGAGATTCATACGAAAAGATGATTTCGTTAGCAAAAGCGAAACATTATAATTTCCCTTACCTAGTTGATCCGACACAGTAAACAACCAAAGCCTTTGGTGCTTCCAATACTCCGCAGGCTTTTGTGCTAAAAAATGATGAGCAGGTTTTTAAGGTTGCATACATTGGAGCAATCGACAATAATGTGCGCGATGCTAATGAGGCCGATAAAAAATACATTGAAGAGGCGGTTGATGCTTTATTATCTGGCAATGCCATTACGACCTCAAAAACAAAAGCCATTGGTTGTGGTATTAAATGGAAGAAGTAGAAGCGCTACCTCTTCGCTAGTTATTTCTTGGTTGGTGCACTTTCATTTTGAGCATATAAAAAATTTAAAGGCATAATTATATAACGATGGCACGGTGGTTGCGTTAATACTTTTTAAACGCAGTGTTATGAAAAATGTACTTCTGCTATCTTTCTTCATCTCCACTTTTAATGCCTTTGCATACGACTCCGGTATTGCAGTGCAATCGGAAAAAGGAACTACCATACAGGTTTATGTAAACGGAAAACTATACAATAAGACGCCAGAAAAATTTGTGAGGATGAGAAGCACATCGGGATTATTTCATCTTGAAGTAAAAGTTTTAAATCCGTGGAATAGAGAATGGTATATTGTTCGAAAAGACATACAAGTAGAGAAAGGATTTGAGTTTCAGTATAAAGTTGTGTTTGTCAATAAACTTAAACCCACCCTGGTTGAAATTAGAAAGTACCCGGTTTACACAAGGTATTTTTTAAATCCAAGCCTGTATAACCGGCATCCGGTTTCGTAATTAAATTTTTCGTGAGCGTGTGATCATTACTACTACAATCACAATTGCGATGGTAATAAAAAAGCCGCTACTAAAAAATGCGGCCGGCCAATGGCCATGAAAGTTCCAATGGAAAATCCACCCAAAGATTGCTCCGAAAATTCCGACAATAGCCCCGAAAATTCCAGCCACCAATCCGATAGCAGCACCAAATAATCCGGCAATTAAACCGAAAAGTCCTCCGGCAATTCCTATCCAAATCGGAAATGTAACGATCAAAATAATGATCAGTAATGCGGATGAAGATGAACTGCGCGTTGCCATAATTTTTTCTTTCGCAATTCATACCAAAATCTATGCGCAACAAATAAATGGCTTTCAAAGGGCTGAAAGAACGATTGACTCAATCACACAAATCAAAACTGTTGAAAAGTGAACAGTCGCACTTCTAAAAATGTACAGTTTAGTTATGCGCTTTCTGATAATGCGCCTGTAAAATGTCTTCAGCAAAATCGTTTGTGAGATCTCGCACAGTGGTGTGAACATGGTTGGCATTGTTTTGCGTATTGTCATACTCAATCAACAACATCGGGCCTTGTATTCGGTAGTAATGTCCAACACCTGGTGTTACGCTTCCTGCCCAAGCAAACGACAAATTTTCAATACCCGCTTTCTGAATTTTCGCCATCAGTTTTGTTGAAAAACCCAATGCATAATTGTTAACATAAACAGAAAGAAGTTGGTTGAATATAATTTTTTGATCTTTCGTCAACGCATTAAACTTTATGCCGGCAGGATTTATTAGAGCAGCCTTTCTTTTATTTCCAGATACAATTTCCGGTAACGCAACATCCGCAATGATAGCTTTTGTTTTTTGATCAGTATCTAAAGCATTTATAAGCGCAAAACCCAATTCTGTTTCTTGCTTCAACACTTGCTTGCCTCTTTCTTCTCCGGTCATCACAATGCCTGGATTACTTCCAAAAAATGAAGGCGTTGATGAAATAAGTTCACCTTTGTCAATAGCAAAATTTACTGAAATATGATGCCCTTCAATGCGCCAACCCCAAGGTTTTTGATCGGATGGATTTCCAAAAATGGTGAAGTAATAATTTAGTGCATCGCGATAAGTATCATCCCTACTTCTGTTCTCAGTTTCATGCAGCACATTTTCTAGCGCCATAATTTCTGTAACCTTTTTATATCCTGCTTCGCTAAGCGAAGTGTTTAATAAAGATAAAGCGGCCTGCCTTTGTTCTATCGTTAAAAATTTAAAACACACACCTTCTCTTTTTTCACGCGGCACAAAATGCCAATTGAAACGCTCATCATCGTCTAACATAAACAAAGCTTTTACTTTCGTCTTATCATCAAGCGAAGTAAGAAAATCGTTGGCGCGTAAAACCAGTTTAGAAGATTGCGCAAAGCCAGCTGAAGAGGTGAGAAAAAAAATCAGGAGTATGGATTTCATATTACATCGCCATAGGTAAGTTGAAGTATACTATGAAGGTAATCTATCGCAATCAATTTAACGAGTTTGTTTGCAATACTATACCTTCTTAATTTTCAAATCATTCACTATCATTTCAGCATGTACGCGTGAGTTTTCAATAAACCACTTGTTCGTTTTCAATCCTCCACACACCACACCTGCCAAATATAAATTCGGAACGTTGGTTTCCATAGTAGTATCATTATAAACAGGCGTGCGGTACTCATCCTCTTGAAATTGAATTCCACATCGTTCCAAAAATTCAAAGGGAGGTTGATAGCCCGTCATCGCCATCACAAAATCATTTTCGAGCATAACATTTCCTTCTTGCGTTTTGATTTCTACCGTGGTGGGTGTAACGCAAATTAATTCGGAATTAAAATACGCTTTGATTGACGCTTCCTTAATTCTGTTTTCGATGTCGGGCCTCACCCAATATTTTACGCTGTCGCGGATTCTATCTTCGCGAATTACCATTGTTACCTCTGCGCCTTTTCTCCACGTTTCAAGGGCTACATCGACTGCTGAATTGGACGCGCCAACCACTACAATTTTTTGCGCAAAGTACGGATGCGGCTCATCGTAATAGTGTTTTACTTTCGGCAAATCTTCTCCTGGAATATGCAACAAATAAGGTAAGTCATAAAAACCAAGTGCTATAATAACGGCATTCGTATTATAATCTCCTTTTTCGGTAGTTATAAAATGATGGTTACCGTCCGAACGAATTTCTTTCACTTCTTCATATAGTTTCACATCCAACTTCCATGAAGAACATACTCTGCGATAATACTCTAACGCTTCCGCGCGATTGGGTTTCGGCCCATGCGAAATGAATGGAACATCGCCAATCTCCAAACGATCAGAAGTAGAAAAAAAAGTCATGTTAAGCGGATAGTGGTAAATGGAATTTACCAGACAACCTTTATCAATAATGGTATATCGAAGCCCTGATTTCTTCGCTTCAATACCGCATGCCAAACCAATTGGGCCAGCTCCAATTATCACTACATCATACTTTGATTCCATCATACCAAAATCTTTACTTTTTCAATTAAACATACATGGCACTATATTCCATTGGGCACTTTACTATTTTGTTCTTGCTAATCTAAACAACATGTTAAAGGTAAATTTTCTTTTGGCGCTCCGCGCACTTCTCAAAAATAGAGTTTATTCCATTATCAATATTGCAGGGCTTTCTATCGGCATCTCCGCCTTCTTGCTTATATGGCTCTTCATTCAACATGAAAATGCATACGATCGATTTCATAAAGATGCTGATCGGATATTTCGTGTTCAACAAAATAGAATTGCACAAGGGGAGGTTGCTGCCCGAGCCGTAACGGGGTGTGCCGGTATCGGCCCGGATATGAAGTTGAATTTTCCTGAGGTGGAATACGCTGTTCGAATTGTTAAAACCACTCCTATCATTTTATATAAAGGCGAAGGTTTTAAAGAAGAACGCGCGTGCTTTGTTGAAAAAGATTTCTTTCGCATTTTTTCGTTTCCATTACTGCAAGGCGTTGATTCGCTCGTGCTCACCCGACCCTATACTGCAGTGATCTCTTCTTCAACAGCAAAGCGAATATTTAAAGATGTTGACCCGATTGGAAAATCTATTAACAATAGAGGTCGGTGGGATGTTGAAATAACTGGAGTATTTGAAGATATGCCAGAAAACAGTCATATGAAGTTCGATCTTATGATTTCGTTTGCAACGTATGAGCAACTTGCAAATAAATTAATCTTTGAAGAGCCATGGCGATGGGATGGATATTATACGTACATAAAATTGCGCGAGCATGCAGATTATAACGAAACGGAAGCGAAACTTCCTGCCCTTGTTGAAGCACAAACCGGAGCTTGGTTGAAAGAAACCAATCAAGGAATGGAAGAACATTTGCAACCTCTCACCAGCCTGCATCTTTATTCTGATTATAATGCTGAGTTAGAAACCAATGGCGATCATAAACACGTACTTTACCTTACGGTTGTAGCGGTCTTCATTCTCTTTATCGCATGGTTAAATTATATTAGTCTTGCCACGGCAAAATCGTTAGAGCGAGCAAAAGAGGTTGGTGTGCGAAAAGTCTTGGGAAGTTTTCGCATTCAACTGATCGCTCAGTTTTTGGTAGAATCGTTTGTTTTGAATGTCATCGCTTCTGCCTTTTCAATTCTCATTGTCATTCTTGTATTACCTTCCTTCAGCACCTTAATTGGCCGTGATATTTTTATCAATGACCTCAATCAAAATTTTTGGTTGATTCTTATTTTCATTTGTCTTAGCGGCACGTTTATTTCCGGTATCTATCCTGCATTTGTTCTGTCCGGATTTAACCCAGCATTGATTTTAAAAGGAAAATTTGTAACCTCATCCTCCGGGAGGTTTGTGAGAAAAGGCATGGTGCTCATACCGTTTGTTACCGCTATTATATTGATAAGTTGTTTATATGTAATTGACAAACAAATTTCTTTTTTACACCAACAGCAGCTCGGTTTTGATGTGAATCAAAAATTGGTAGTGCGCGATTCTGAGGTTTATGATTCGTTGTATGCTTCACGAACCGCCACGTTCCGAAACGAATTGCTGCGCATTCCCGGAATAGAAAAAATGAGCTTTGTGGGCAGCGTTCCGGGTAGTCCATTAGCAACCTATTCCAACAGTGTGCGAAAAGTTAGTGATGATGATTCAAAATCAAATCAATATAAATTTATTTGGGTTGATGAACATTTCATTGATGTGCTTGGTCTGCACCTATTATCTGGCCGGTCTTTTTCGGATAAAGATATTGTGTCAAAGACACTGATCATCAACGAACTTGCCGTAAAAAAACTGGGCTATCAAAATCCGGAAGATGCCATTGGTGGAACAATTACCTTTCTAGATGATACCTGTACCGTTGTGGGGGTTGTTAATGATTTTCATTTTGAGTCGCCCAAAATCGCAGTCGCACCAATCATCTATCCATATCGGCCAGCTGGTGGCGACCTGTATTTAATTCCGATTGAAACTAAATCTATGCAGGCGACTGTCGAAAAAGTTGAGGCGCTATTCAACACCGTTTTTCCAGGGCAGCCGTTTCTATATTATTTCCTCGATGAACGCTACGCTAGTCAATATCATCGTGATCTACAATTTGAAAAAATAATATTACTGTTTGCCGCGTTACTGATTTTTGTAACAGCACTCGGTTTGTTTGGGCTGTCAGCATATACCGCCATGGTGCGCACGAAAGAAATAGGTATTCGCAAAGTATTGGGCGCAACAGAGCAAAGCATTGTCGCCATGTTGTGTAAGGAATATTTGATCTTAATTTTATTAGCAACCGTTATTGCTGTTCCAACAGCGTGGTATGCAATGAGTTTATGGCTTGATTCATTTGCGATTAAAGTAACGTTAACTCCGTGGATGTTTCTTTTTCCAGCATTCGGCATCGTTGTCATAACATTACTCACCATTAGTTTTCAAACTATAAAAGCTGCGCTTAC
This sequence comes from Cytophagales bacterium, assembly GCA_038241205.1. Taxonomy (GTDB): domain Bacteria; phylum Bacteroidota; class Bacteroidia; order Cytophagales; family Cyclobacteriaceae; genus Chryseolinea. The sequence goes on along the minus strand of JBBRFY010000013.1, from coordinate 22,324 downwards.
AAATCCCGCAACAACACTGCGTGCAGATTAAAAATGTTTTGAACTAGAATTATTTCACGCTCGTGTTCACAACTAACATTCGTATAGGAAGGAAATCTTGAATGGTCAATTTTATTTGCAAAACTAGCGCAAAGAATTTTCGAGCTATCATTATTTTCATGAACGCTATCAATGAAGCGCGTGCCGTATTAAACTACGGGTGCTGTTTTTCATTTGTCATTCGTTCGCTCATATTTGCAACCCTATGGCAAGTTCATCAAAGCATTCTACTCATTTTATCAGCGGTGTTTTAATTTCATTATTGGGTGCAATATGCTTTTCATCGAAGGCCATTTTTGTGAAAGCAGCTTATCGCGATACGCCAGTAGATGCGGTAACACTTTTGGCACTGCGCATGATGTTTGCGCTGCCATTTTTTATTCTCTCAGCTTACCTATCCTCCGCTAAAACCGACAATGTAAAATTTACCGTCAAGCAGTGGCTTGGTGTAGCTGCTGTCGGTTGTCTGGGTTATTACGTTAGTAGTCTGCTGGATTTTATTGGACTAAAATTTATTTCGGCAGGCATAGAAAGACTTGTGTTGTTTATCTATCCAACCTTGGTATTGCTGATGTCGGCCATTTTGTTTCGGGTAAAAATTAAAAGACAGCAATGGATTGCGTTAGTCATTACCTATGTAGGATTGTGCATTGCATTTTGGGGAGAAGTGAACACAGCCTTAAATACACATGATTTTTATAAAGGCACGCTTCTCATTTTTATTTGCGCGATTACCTATGCTATGTACATCGTTGGAAGTGGTAGGTTAATTCCTTCGCTTGGCGCAGCCAAATTTAACAGTTATGCCATGAGCTTTGCTGGAGCCGCGGTGCTTATACACTTTTCAATTTCAAACTCAAATTCACTTTTACATTTACCCATCACAGTATATGTCTATAGTTTTTTAATGGCTGTGTTGGCCACTGTTATTCCATCTTATTTAGTGGCAGAAGGAATTAAACGCATTGGCTCTGACAATGCTGCAATTGTAGGAAGTATCGGTCCGGTTTCTACGATACTTCAAGCCTACTTAATTTTAGATGACCCTATTCGTGCTCTTCAAATAGTAGGAACTGTTTTTATTCTGTTGGGCATCTTAATGATTACAAGAAGAAATAAAACAGAAGTTGTGGTAAATAAAACAGGTTGATCTATTTTAAGATCATAAATATTTTTTTTGCAAGCGATTCAAACGTATCGTGTTGTTTAGCAGTATTGGTAAAATTGAGCGAGCAAAGAAGCCGCAACATAATAGCTTTAATTTATTTTGTTCCGTATTTTTATTGCCTATCAATCACGGAACTTTGAAATAATCAAACCAACACATGAACAAAAAACTAATCTTATCAATCACTATTCTTTCAATATCGATCTCTTCTTTCGCGCAAGTAAAACTTTTTAATGGTAAAGATTTAAGTGGATGGAAAATTCACGGAACAGAATTGTGGTATGTTGAAAAAGATGAGCTCATCTGCGAAAGCGGCCCCGATAAACAATACGGTTATCTTGTTTCAGATAAAGCCTTTACCAATTTTGAATTGACTGTTGATTTCAAACAAGAATCAAACGGAAACAGTGGTGTGTTTTTTCATTGCTCGATTGACGGAACCAAAATTGCCGGATGGCAAGCCGAGGTAGCACCAATGAATATGCACACAGGAGGTATTTATGAATCGTATGGAAGAGGCTGGCTAATTCAACCCAATGCTGATGGCGAAAAGAAATTAAAGGAAGGTGAGTGGAACACGATGATCGTTCGCGTAGATGGAAAAAAGGTGACAACTTTTTTAAATGGAAGTCAGATGATTACACTCGTAGATGATAAGGTTGGTGAATCGACAGGAAAAATCGCATTACAAATTCATGATGGCGGAGGAGTAAAAGTGCGTTGGAGAAATATTCAATTGAAGGAGTTGTAGAGAACATTTATATCGCATGTGTAAAAAGAATTTTTGAATCAACTTTTCCCTTGTAAAAAGAACAACACGTATTTTTTTAGCAAAACAGCATCCATCGCTCACCTAATTTCTGTGCTCATTTTAAACAATGCGGTTTTGCCGTTGCGAAAAAAGCCTTTTGTAGTTGATTAAATAGAGTCGCCATTATTTTCACATTCTCAATCAAACATTGGTGGCGGAAAACGATGACTTGCAATAAATGCAATTTTCAGATTTACCTGTGTGCTTTTTGCGATTTGTTGCAAAAATGATTTTCATTGATCGCAAAGAATGAAATTAAAACTCCGGTGGTGGCCAATACTTTTGAGTCACAATCAATCAGAGATTTATGAAAAAGTATGTGTTTGCAACATCGAACAATCAGACTAATCTTGATGTGTTAGAACTTGCACAAGGTTTTATTCTATCACGACCATTTGATTGCCACGAACTCCCAGAAAGGATACAAAAAATGGCGAACTTTCGCGTTGAAAAGAAAGAACTCGATAGGCGCGAAGATTATAAGCCAAAAAAAATTACAGCCCCATCGGCAAACGAATTACTTAGGCAACTGATTGTTAAGGTTGCTAAAGAAAATATAACGAACACGCGTTTTTCTGTAGCGGTATTTGCTAAAGAGGTGGGGATCAGTACCGCCCAGCTTTATCGGAAACTTGTTTTGCTTACCGGCTACTCTCCCAATAATTTTATGCGCCATATAAGATTACAGCGTGCAGCAGATTTGCTGATGCAAAAGGCAGGCAACGTTTCTGAAATAGGATATCAAACAGGATTTAATAATCTCTCTTACTTCTCAAAAAGGTTTAAAGAAAAATTTGGAATACATCCGTCATCGTACTTGGGCTTCCGTTGTAACAATTTAGTGAGATAAGTAATGGTTGGCTGCTACGCTACAGGTAAGAGTCACCGGTGTCCGGTGCTCTTACCATTTTTAAAGGAGAACTAATCTTTAAAAGGAGGCTACTTTGAGAACCATTTCGAAATTTCAGAGCATGGTTCTAGTAACGGCTTTGTTAAAGCTGCGCTTATCATGCTGATAGTCTTTGTTTTGATTCGAGCAGTATTAACATAACGTCATTAATTGTTGGCGATTAATTTTACCTCGATCAGAGCTACCAGTATATAGTGTTCTGATTTTTTTGTTTTACCTCTAAAGAATTTATGATTTGCAATTCATGGTAAGAAATCCTTTAGCGTTCATAGCAGAACACACCAAGCAATAATAATGCTCTAGAAATTAGGAAGAGGCAGTTCTCACTCTTTCAACACAAAGGAAGAAGCCGTGTATCCACCAAAAATGCCAAGCCCATTTTTAATATTGCTGTAGACCTGAACGGGTTGAGCGAAAAGATCGCCATCCGTATTTTTTTGAAGGTTCGAGGAGTTGAGATAATTAAAATATTCTTCGCTGGTATTAATCAAGATAACGGTCGCTTTGAGTAAGCGATACCCACTCCCTTCTGAAGTGGAGATTCGTATTTTTGACTTGAGAGTATACTGTTTCCCATTGAAAAGAACATCACTAAAAATACTCGTGCGCGCATCCTTAGCAGAATTTTCAATAACCAATGGCGTTAGCCTCAAAAAAGTATCCTTCACAAGTTCCTGCGTATCCCATCTGTAGTACTCCCTTTCAATTTCTTGAAACAGTTTGGCTTCGTAATTATTGCTCCTGTTGCCAGGACCATTAAAGGTAACTTCAATAGGTAAGCTTGCAGATCCGGATTCATCGTAAACAACGGACGCTGAATCAACAAGAACACTGGTGACAGGAACAAGTTCTGGAACAAAGGCAACAGACGAAATCGATTCAAATCCGTTCGCGCTAATCTCTAACGTGTAATGTTGGTTGAGTTCTGGCCTACTTGTGGAAGTGTATTCTCCATTTTGCGTATGCGATAGAATAACCTCTTCATTTGTTTCCGTCACTATTTTTACCTGAGCGTTTTCTACGGATCGAAAATTATAATCATCCAGTATATAGCGGCTCTCAAAAACAGAAACATGCCATGTGCTATCGGTATTAAAGATACAATTAGCAACCAGTTTCGTTTTTTCACGAGGCACATCAACTTCTAATACCATCTCACACGATGAAACCGTTATAAGCATAATGAGTGCGATCAGTCCGTTTTTTTTCATTGATTGTAGATTTGCCAGATTGTGTGTTTTATGTTTCTAAAATTTGATGCTATAGGTGATGGATGGAATAACCGGGAATAAACTGTATTGAATAAATTTCTTATCGCCATGCCTGTCGTATCCCAATTGCATAAAGAATGGATTTCTTCTGCTGTAAGCATTATAAACACCAACCGTCCATTTGGTTTGTCCCCATGTTCGGGTCTTCCAGAAACTAAAGCTAAAGTCAAGTCGATGATAACTTCTCATTCGAAAATCATTTCTCGTTCCGTAGTAATTTAATTCACTACCGTAATTATTATTTGGCGAACCGCTGTAAGAATTGTCAGGATATTGAGATGTTGGTAATGTTACTGCATTGCCAGTTCCATACACCCAAACCAAAGAAAAATCCATTCGATCATTCCAGGTGTGGGTAAGGGCTACGCTTACATCATGTCGTCTGTCATATTTGTAAGGAAACCATTTGCCAAAGTTCAAATCATCAAATTGACGATTGGTCCATGAAAGCGTATACCCAATCCATCCGGTGAGCTTTCCATTTTTTTTCTGAAGGAGAAGTTCGGCTCCATAACTTTCGCCTTTCCCATTAATTGCAATATTGTCTTGCCAGTCTGTCTCCACATTTACAAAGCTTGCTCCATCTTTGTACTCAATGAGGTTCTTCATTTTTTTGTAATACCCTTCGAGGCTAAATTCATATTTCGATCGATAAGTTTTGGCCAATCCGAGGGCAACTTGATCTGCTTGCTGTGGTTTAACCTTTGCAGTGCTAGGAACCCACAAATCGGTTGGCAATCCCAATCCGGCATTTGTGAGTAAATGAATGAATTGCGTCATAGAAGCGAAGGAAGCTTTCAAAGAAAAATCATTGCCGAGAAGATACCTTGCCGAGATGCGCGGCTGAAAGGAATGATACCATTTGTTGTCTACATAAAAAAAAGAAGCGTGGCCACCTATATTTACCTTAAGGTGATCACTTACTTTAATATCATCTTCAATATAGACGGCCAACTCATTCGCATTAACGCGTGTTGCTCCTAATGTTGTATCTTGATCAATATCCGATCGGTAGGTATACACGCCTGGTGAGAACGTATGCCAGATAGCATTGGCACCAAACCGAACGTAATGGTTAGGGTCTGGCAAATAATCGAAATCAATTTTAGTTGCCCAATCGCGAATGCCCGATATGTATTCGTCTTTGGAGAATTTATTTTCGCCAGCATTTGACGGTGTTGTCGTTATCTCATACTCACTGGAAACATTGAACTTGTACCGGCTAAAGGTTGTCGTAACGTTTGAAAATAATTTAGGATTAATAACACTGTTCCACCGAAAGGCCGTAATGATATTGCCCCACTTCAATCCAAATTCATCTTTGTATATCGTGTGCGCACCGCCCCTGTCATATTCATCCTTAAATTTCTCGTAAGCCTTGTCATCGCCCATGTAGGCGCTTAAATATATTCGGTTCTTTTTGTTAATGATGTGATTAACCTTCCCATTTAAATCATAAAAATAATAGCCAACATTCTAGCCATCAGAAACAGCCTTGATAATGGGCTTAGCAAGAAAATCGATGTAGGGTCGTCTCGGAAAAAATAAAAGAAGTCTTGTCTTTTTTAATTGGGCCTTCAATAGTTGCTTTGGCAGCAACAATGCCAACTGAAGCCTCACCGTGTACCTCTTTCATGTTGCCGTCTTTCAAATTGATATCAATAACAGATGACAACCTGCCTCCGTATCGAGCCGGGAATCCTCCTTTAATTAAGTCGACATGGTTTATGGCATCTGCATTGAATACTGAAAAGAACCCGAACAAGTGAGAAGCATTATACACTGGAACACCGTCCAACAAAATCAAATTCTGATCAGCACCTCCGCCACGAACATAGAGACCTGTACTTCCCTCGCTCGACTTTACGCCTGGCATTAATTGAATTATTTTGAGCACATCAACCTCGCCTAAAAGTGCGGGGAGCGATTTTATCTGATCTACCGATATGCTGATCGTGCTCATCTGGTTTGACTCGTGGATATCATCCACTTTGCTGGCAGATACACCAACTTCTTCTAATTGATTTGCATTGTTCAGGTTAGCATTGATTGTCGTATCCTTCACCAATAGAAAATGGATGAATTGGCGTTCATAACCAACATATGAAAACACAAGCGATACGGAATCTCCTTTTTGTGTGAGACTATAAAACCCCTGTGTGTTAGCCGATGAACCAGAAAGAGTTTTGGTATTGATAATGGTTGCTCCGATCAGACTTTCTCCTGAAGCAGCATCTTTAATAAATCCGCTAACAGTAAATTTTTGAGCGTAACCAATAAGACTAAAAGCAAAAAGAGCGAACGTTAAAAGTAATCGCATACAAGAGGGTTAGGTTTATGGATAACGTTCGTACACCAGTTTTATTTCAGATGTATTGTAAAGGAGAAAAGTTTCAAAGGAAAAACTGTTGTTTTTAGAAAAGCGACAAACCAGAAATGGCCTATATGCTTCATCCCGCCTTTACCATTATTTCAGAACCTTCAGCGAGAAAATCAAATTTCTGTTAACCCGAAAAGTCTAAATATAAACGTTACAACAAGTGGTTTTATTCCGTGCTAATTTATTCTCCGTCAACCACAATTTTATCAGTCGAAATAGTCTTTTGCTTTTTACCGATATTTAAGATTAATATAACTATTCCAATCAAAATAAAAGGGATGCTTAATATCTGTCCCATGTTCAAAATCATTCCGTCTTCAAATTGCTCTTGATTAATCTTGAAGAATTCGTCAACAAATCTTAAACTAAAAAGTATTATCAGGGCCCAACTAAAAAGAGATCCATTTTTCATTTTTTCCTTTTGTTTAAACCAAACCCAAAAGAAAACTATAAACGACATAAAGTAGTGGATAGCTTCGTATAGTTGAGCAGGATGTCTCGGTATATTGTCCGTACTCGTAAAAATAAATGCCCAAGATAAATTAGTCGGTATGCCAATCATTTCAGAATTCATTAGATTTCCTAAACGTATCATCGAAAACGCTAAAGCAGCTACGATCACCATTCTATCAAGTATCCATAGGTAACGTACATTGGTCTTTCGGGCGAATAAATATATGGCGATTAAAATACCGATAACTCCACCGTGGCTTGCAAGTCCACCTTCCCATATCATAATTATCTTATGAGGATTGTGGAAATAGTAGATTGGGTCATAAAATAAAACGTGCCCCAACCGAGCACCTACAATTGTTGCAACTACTATATAGCCAGTCAACGTGTCTACCTCTTTAATTAGTCGGTTCTCTTTTTTGTAGATGAAATACATTATCTGTTGACCGATCAAAAATGCCAGTGCAAAAAATAATCCATACCACCGCACCGGATGGTCAATAATAGGAATGGTGAAGATTTCCGGGTTAATGTTCCAAACTATGTAAGCCAATAGGTTTAGTAAAATCATTTCTATCGTTTTATACTTGAGTCTTTAATTACAATATTTTCGTATCAATATAAATGCGCTGTAACAAATTATTCTCTCCGCTAATTTTGTCCACTCATCCTACAAAAATGTTTTGTCATCAGTTGTTGGGCAATCAATTTTTCCTTTATCAGAGGATCAGTATATGGTGCTGTGAATTTGTGTCAAATAATCTTGCCTGCTTTCACTAGTATTTCTGACCCTTCAGCAAGAAATACTGATTTAGGTATCTCGTTTTGCAAAAAAGCAAAGTTGCTTCCATAGGTATTTTTAAAATCAACATCCATTTGATATTCTTTAGTACAATACACCTCCCATCGAGGATGTTCAACTCCATATTCAGAAGTCTTTCCGGCATCTATTTTCGTATATCCCCAATAATGTTCAGTAATAAATTCTTCTTCACTTCCCTCTTCAATTTTATAAAGTTCTACGCCTGTGCGAACTGTAAGAGCATTCCAGTTTCCCTTTTTCCATTTGTATTCAACCGTTAACGATTCATCCTTTTCTTCCCATGAATGTGCCATCGGCATAGTTTCATAGTTCTCCTTGTAAAGGGTATTGGCCACAAAAGTTAGCACGGGCTTCGGAACAATTTCTTTAATAAAAACAACTCCGCGTTTCCATTCTCCATTGTTATTGTGGCGAACATAGAATCTCAAATTAACTTCTTCAAAATGAATATGAAATGGAATTTTAAATCCCAGAACTTTTGTATCCTGAAACATAAAACCAACGAGGCTTACATAACATCTGTCTTTCCAAAAATCAATTTCTGTTTTGAATGGCAGGTAACGGGTAAGTAATTTCGGATCAATGGCGTAATTCACCATCACTAATTTTCTCCACTCAGCTTGTAGGAATGTTTTTGGCATGAATTTCAAAAATACTGACAACGTTCGGGTATCCAAATCATAATGAGAAATAGCCAACAGGATTATTCCTCCATTGGTATAGAATGGATTTAAACTTAGAAGTCGTCAAACAAAAAACCTAAACCTGTTTTTCAGATTGGCTTTTCGCGTAACTCAGAATGTTGAGTATGGTAGAAGATGGCGGCTCTAAAGCTGCATCGTCCATTTCTTTATGCAGGGAGATGAGATCGAGGTAAAGGGCTTGCAACGCATTGTCGCAGATCAGAGCCTTATCAATCTGCTTCGTCTCCGCCTCCGAGGTCTCGTGGTATATATACCTGATCAAGTCCGTTTGTGTAAAAGTTTTTATCATAGGCTTTATGTTGAATCATTTTCTTTCGCAGGTTTATTAATGCATATCGCATTCTTCCAAGCGCAGTATTAATGCTCACGTCTGTGCGCTCCGCAATTTCCTGGAAGCTCATCTGTAGGTAGTGGCGCATAATCAACACTTGCTTTTGTTCGGTAGGTAGTTCTTTAATCAAATCGCGCAGGCGGCTACGCGTATCTTTTTGGGTTTGCTTTGTTTCAAAAGACTCTTCTGCAAATTGCATGGAGTTAAAAACCCGGCTGCCATCTTCCAGAACGATCTCCGGATGCCTTTTATTTTTCCGGAAGTGATCTATTGCCAAATTATGTGCGATGCGGCAAATCCAAGGCAAAAATTTCCCCTCTTCATTGTACCGACCGCTGCGGATGGTGTTAATGGCTTTGATAAAAGTATCTTGTAATAGGTCTTGAGCAGTGTACCGATCTTTCACAATCAAGTATATAGCTGTATAGACTTTAGACTTATGGCGGTTTAAGAGCATCTCAAAAGCTTCTTCGTTACCATTCTCGTATTGTGACACAAGTTCGCTGTCACTGGTTTTTCTGTCGATCATTCTCACTCACTTTTAGGTAACGTAGAGGTCTCTATCGATATTGTCGGGGGTTTGTTAAACAATTAAGAACGAAAAGATAGAGAGATTATGGAAAGACACAAAAAAAAGTTAAAGTTTTCTTGCCTTGCATAGAAATTCTTTAGCTATTTGCTCGCTAATTCTAGTGATACGTTAGTCTATGGCAATCAGCAAGAAAAAAATTATTAAGAGCTTAGAAAATTTAAGCGAAGATTTGAGAGATTTAATCCGGATTCAATATCCTGCCGGATACGATGCGAACATTACCCGCATTAGCAACGGAAAGAAGGAGCCTCTCTTTGTTTTTCCGTTGGAAACGGATGACGCTACCTATTTGGTGAAAGTGCCCGTAACCAAAAACAGCAGCGGAGGCTATGATGTTGACGAGGTTGAAGATGATGACAAAGATGACGCGCCAGCAAAAGACGATGACTTCGACAGTGGAGATGATACTGAAGCAGCCTCTGGCGCTAGCGATGATGACGATTACGAAGGCGGTGGCACGAAAAGCCGAGAAGCCAGTTACGATCCTGACTTTGATAGTTAAATCAGGGCATTTTTAAATTCAATTTTTTTATTCAGGTAAACAAAAACACCATCTGAAAGGATGGTGTTTTTGTTTTAGATCGTTTTTTATCCACAGATTTACAGCGTAATTATTGGCCGCATATTAATGCAGTAATGGCTTTCAAAATCTGTGAATCTGTGGCATTATCCCAACATTTAAATCGCTTTTAAAGCGGCATCATAATTTGGTTCGTTACCGATAGCAGGAACAATTTCAGTGTGCTTCACTTTTCCTTCTTTGTCAATTACCACAATGGCTCTTGCAAAAAGTCCATTCATGCCACCATCAACCATTTGGATGCCATAGCTTTTAGCGAACCCAGTATTCTTAAAATCAGAAAGCGATACTACATTACCAATACCTTCTTCTCCAAAAAAACGCTTGAAGGCAAACGGTAAATCTTTCGAAATGCAAAGTACTGTTGTGTCGGCTATGCTGGTTGCGCGTTTGTTGAACTCACGCACAGAGGTAGCGCATACTTTTGTATCGATGCTGGGAAAAATATTTAAGATTAAATTTTTGCCTGCAAATTCTGTTGAACTTACTTCTTTTAGATCGTTGCCCATTAACGTAAATGCCGGAGCAGTTGAGCCAACGGATGGAAGATCTCCATTTGTGTTAACACTGTTTTCACCAAGTTTTGTTTGTGCCATATCTTTTTTGTTTAAAGTGTAAAGGTAATTGTTAATTGCAACTGTGTTCACTCTTTCAATATAGAATTTGGTTAGAATGTAGAATCAAAAATAATGAACAAACATCACAACACAATTTTGTATTGATATAATTACCCTTTGAACTTCGTTGAGAGACTAGTACATTGAAAAAAAATACCTATACCTATGAAGCCATTCTGTTTAATTTTTTTATGCGTAGCAGCCATTACTGCGAACGCACAAGTAAGCGCAAAGCTGCAGGCAAAAATTGATTTGCAGGCCAAAGAAATGGAAAGCAAAATGATTGAATGGCGCAGGCATTTCCATCAGTATCCTGAGCTATCAAATCGCGAAACAAAAACCGCAGCCTATGTTGAGGCACATTTAAAATCGTTGGGCATCGAAGTAAAAACAGGTGTTGCCAAAACGGGTGTTGTGGGATTATTAAAAGGCGACAAGCCCGGACCAGTGATCGCGTTACGCGCTGACATGGATGCGCTTCCGGTAACGGAACGCAATAGTTTACCCTTTGCATCAAAAGAAAAAACATTATTCAATGGCCAAGAGACGGGCGTAATGCATGCTTGCGGACATGATTCGCACGTAGCGATTTTAATGGCAGTAGCGGAGATACTTTCAAAAAACAAAAGTGAATTGAAAGGTACTGTAAAATTTATTTTTCAGCCTGCTGAAGAAGGGCCTCCAGCCGGTGAAGAAGGCGGTGCTGATTTGATGGTGAAAGAAGGGGTACTTGAAAATCCTAAAGTGGATGTTATTTTTGGAATGCACATCCAATCGATTTCAAAGTTAGGAACCATTAGTTATCGCCCCGCGGGTATGATGGCGGCTTCAGATTGGTTTACCATTAAGATAAAAGGAAAACAATCTCATGGTGCCGCACCTTGGATGGGCGTTGACCCGATTGTGGTGAGCGCACAAATTATTCTAGGGCTTCAGACAATTGTAAGTCGCCAGGTAGATTTAACAAAAGAAGCCGCGGTTATAACGGTTGGAAGATTGCAAGCGGGCGTTCGTGAGAATATTATTCCTGAAGAAGCATTATTAGCCGGTACCATTCGAACACTTGATGCTGACATGCAAAAGCAAATTCACGAAAAAATAAAATTAACGGCTACAAAGATTGCCGAAAGTGCAGGCGCAACGGCCGAAGTAGTGATCGATAAAAAAACACCTATTACCTATAACGACATTGCGCTAACAGAAAAAATGGTAGCGAGTTTACAAAAAGCCGCTGGTGTAGAAAATGTGGAGCGCATACATGCTGTAACCGGAGCAGAAGATTTTGCATTCTTTCAACAAAAGGTGCCGGGTCTTTTCTTTTTTGTTGGTGCTATGCCGCCTGATCAAGACCCAACAAAAGTACCTGCGCATCACACTCCTGATTTTATGATTGACGAACGCGGATTTATTGTGGGACTGAAAGCCATGTTGAATGTAACATTAGACTACATGTACATGCCGAAGAAATAAAACTACTCTCCGTCAACAGACAACAGTCGACCCTGGTCTGTGGACGGTGGACTTTCATTCTAAATACTAACTCTTATAATACTATAATCTTATTTCTAGCAATACCTTTGCTCAAATAGTTATACTTCATGTTACAAAAGCCAAAGCACATTGCCATTTGCGGAAACATTGGATCGGGCAAAACCACGTTAACCGAAAAACTCTCAAAGCATTATGGATGGCATGCATTATTCGAATCGGTAGATCACAATCCGTATCTCCGCGATTTTTATGAAGACATGACGCGTTGGGCGTTTCATCTTCAAATTTATTTTTTGAATAGCCGCTTTCGTCAAGTCAATGAAATCCGCGAAAGCGAGAGAACAACCATTCAAGATCGGACTATTTATGAAGATGCATTTATCTTTGCTGCCAACTTGCGCAAGAGCGGGCACATTAGTGAACGCGATTACCAAAGCTATCTCGACATTTTTAATTCGATGATTAGTTTTGTTAAGCCTCCTGATATTTTGATTTACTTAAAAGCAGATATTCCGAAACTTGTTCAACAAATAGAAAAGCGCGGGCGCGATTATGAATATGCCATCCGCCTGGATTACCTTAAAAATCTCAACGAACATTACGAGAACTGGATTAGTAATTACAAACTCGGCAAGCTTCTGATCATCGATGTAAACAATCTTGATTTTGTTGAGCGTGTGGAAGACTTCTCATTTATTGTTGGTAAAATTGATTTAGAGCTCAATAATCTTTTCAGTAATTGATCTGTTTTTAATCAATAATTTTCCGTCCATAAAATTTTAAATAACCGCCTGTTATTTTGGCTACTTTTATCATTGAATGAAAAAGGGATTTAGCATCGTGTTGTTAAGTTTAATCTTCCTGCAGGTAGGGGGCGGTTACATTTATTTTTTCGCGCGCCTTTCTTCCATTCGAATGGAAATGCGCCAGCAACTTAAATCGCTACCTGTTGAAGAACTCACCCAGCTTACCTTGAGCGAATCTGATTTTGAAAAAGCAAAGGTTGACGACCATGAAATAAAAGTGACTGGCAAAATGTATGACATTGCCTGGATTGAACGAGAAGATGGTAAAGTTCTAGTCTACGCAAAGCAAGATGAAGCAGAAGACAATTTACTTTCTTTCATTCAAGAAATAGTGCATCGCTCAGCGAATGATAAAAAACCAATGCCGAATCAGTTTATACAGCTGCTCACTCTTGATTTTATCTTAACTGAAAATGAACTTCCAAAAAATAGCAGCATAAACATTATACATTCTTCAGGCTATGCTCATGCCGCTTATGGCAATCCTTCTCCAGTTGATTCACCTCCGCCCCGAAATAATTTTTTCCTTTAATTATTTCACTCAATTTAAAAAGCATCATCATGCATTGACGCTCAATCGTCTGTAGTTATAATGTTGTTTTTACAAAACGTACCATCCCGATTTTGCATGGGTTAGCAATTCTACGTTTCATAGAAAGCGTCATTGCTGAAACCACACGCGTTCGGACTGAAATTTATTTAAATCATAAAGGATGAAAATATTCTATACTTTATTTCTACTCCACTTCATTAGTATATCCGTATTTGCGCAGGAGGACAAAGACACAACGAAAACCTCCTACTTAGATGAAATCGTTATTTCAGCAAATCGTTGGGAACAAAACTTAAGAGAAGTATCAAATCGTGTTGCTAAAGTAAACCCACAGCTTATTCAATTGCAAAATCCGCAGACAAGTGCAGATTTACTTAGCCTTTCAAATCAGGTCTTTATTCAAAAAAGTCAATTAGGCGGAGGTAGTCCGATGATTCGAGGTTTCGCTACCAATCGAATCGTACTAGTGGTTGATGGTGTGCGGATGAACAACGCTATTTTTCGTAGTGGAAATTTGCAAAATGTAATTTCACTTGATGCAAATGCTGTTGAAGATACCGAAGTGATTTTTGGTCCTGGCTCAGTGGTCTATGGCAGCGATGCAATTGGTGGTGTGATGGATTTTCATACCCTAAAACCCAAGCTGTCTTTGAATGGTAAACCAACGATATCCGGAAATGCGTTTGCCCGATACTCTTCTGCCAACTCAGAAAGAACAGGTCATGCCGATTTTAATATTGAGTTGAATAAATGGGCTTTTACTACCAGTATTACCAAAGGGTTTTATGATGATTTGAAAATGGGATCGAATGGTCCAGATGACTATACCAGACCAGACTACCAGGTTCGAGATGCTGATGGAAATGATATTGCTGTCGTAAATCCTGACCCCGATGAACAATTGCACACAGGATACGATCAGTTCAATGTCATGCAAAAAATTCGATTCAAACCAAGTAGTAAATGGGATCTTTCATACGGATTTCATTATTCAAAAACTTCTGACGTGCCCCGCTATGATCGTCTGTTGCTAAAATTCAATACTGTGTTTACCAGTGCCGAGTGGTATTACGGTCCACAAAAATGGATGATGCATGCTATTAACATAAACTATCTGAATGCAACTCCTTTTTCAGATCAGATTAAACTAACTGTTGGTTATCAGGATTATGAAGAAAGCAGACACAATCGAAATTTTACGGGAAGTAATCGCAATCGCAGAACAGATCGATATGAAGAAGTAAAAGCATTCTCCGTGAATCTTGATTTGGATAAACAAATTAATGATCGCGCAAACCTTTTCTATGGTCTGGAGTATGTTGCCAATCAAGTTGGATCAAGGGCAGAGCGAGTGAATGTAATAGACGGAAGCATATCCGGAATTTCAACACGATATCCTGACGGATCGGAATGGCGATCGGCAGCGGCTTATTTAAACTTTCGGTATAAGTTCAGTCAAAAGTGGTTGATGAATGTCGGAGCACGCTTTACACATGTTTACACGCATGCTCAATATGATACCACTTACTTCGATTTTCCGTTCACAGAAGCGACCCTAAATAATGGAGCACTCAACGGAAGTTTTGGCGTTGTGTTTAATCCGACTAACGATTGGAAAATCTACTCTAATTTTTCTACAGGCTTCCGTGCACCGAATGTCGATGACATTGGAAAAGTATTTGATTCACAACCGGGCACTGTAGTAGTTCCCCATCCTGACCTTGAACCGGAAACAGCCTACAATGCTGAGATTGGATTTGCCGGAAAAATTGTTCAGGTACTCACAATCGATGTGTCTGCATTTTATACGCTGTTGAGTAATGCAATTGTGCGTGGAGCATACACATTTAATGGCCAGTCACAGATTGATTATGATGGTACCCTCAGTGATGTGTACGCGTTGCAAAACATCAGCGAAGTAAAGGTTCAGGGATTTCAGGTTGGTTTACTTTGGGATATTACAAAAAGTATCAAGCTAACGTCTAACCTGAACATTCAAAAAGGAAAGGAAAAGGATGTTGTGTCAGGAAAAAATTTTTCGCCAACACACGTTGCGCCTACATTTGGTTCAACCCAATTGACTTTTAGAAAAAGCAAATTGGCGGTTATGTTGTATTCAAATTATCAAAGCGAAATCAGCTACGAAAACCTGGCGCTTACTGAACGAGCTGACTCGCATTTGTATGCTAAAGATGGCGATGGGAATCCATATGCACCAGCGTGGGTTACATTCAATTTGAAAGCATCGTACACATTTGCTAAGTTAATTACTGTAGATGCAGGATTGGAAAATATCTTTGATCAGCGATACAGGGCTTATTCTTCTGGCATAACAGCACCTGGTAGAAATTTTATTGGAGCCGTGCGAGTTAAATTCTAGAAAAATTTGGTTTGTGTTAATGATCTTTCAACTTAAAAGAAATAATAAAATGGAGTGTCCTGTTAAAATTGGCAGGGCACTCTTCTCCTAAAGGAAGATGATACTACAAAATTTGGTAAAAAAACTTCGACAGTTTAGAATCCTCCATAAATGGATTGGGATATCTCTAGCATTTTTTATTCTGATCAGTAGCGTTACAGGCGTGCTACTCGGTTGGAAGAAAAATATAGAACTCCTTCAACCCAAAATGTATTCTGGTACCTCTGATCAACTTGCTAATTGGAAATCATTTGATGTGATTGCAAATTCTGCCAAAAGAGCTGTTGATTCCGTCACCAAACGATCTATTGAAATTGATCGGATGGATGTTCGACCCGACAAAGGTGTCGTGAAGGTATTGTTTGCTGAAGGATATTGGGAAGCACAAGTAGACGGAAAAACAGGAAAAGTTTTTTCCGTTGCGCAGCGTCATGCCGACTGGATTGAACATGTACACGATGGATCGATCATTAATGACTTCGTAAAACTTATCTACACCAACATTATTGGTGTTGGTTTAATTATACTCGCATTAAGTGGATCGTTTTTGTGGTACGGGCCAAAAGTAGTGCGCAAGATGAAGTGATTTTATCGTTCAGCCGTATTCATTAGCTTCGCCACAAATCGGCATCGTGATTCAGTTCCTCTCCTTCTCTTTTTCAACAGCAGATCTCTTCATCATCTATCTGGTAGCGTTGTTCATTGGCATGGCTAAAACGGGAATGCATGGAACAGGAACATTAGCGGTTCCGCTTCTCGCATTAGTTTTCGGAGGACAATCCTCCAGTGGTATTCTGTTACCTATACTTTGCATGGCCGATCTGTTTGGTGTTTGGTACTACCATCGTCATGCTTCGTGGGAGCACCTAAAAAAATTATTTCCCGGAGCTGCTCTGGGAACAATATTAGGAACAGTAGTCGGTAGTATGATTAATGATCATGTCTTTAAAATTATCATGGCGGTTATCATTATCGTTAGTGTGGGCATCATGCTTTGGTTAGAGCGCAGCAACAAAGAAGATGTTCCTAATAATAAATGGTTTGCTGTATCAACAGGAGTGGCCGGTGGCTTTACATCGATGGTAGGTAATTTGGCGGGTTCAGTAATGGCGGTTTATTTTCTATCGATGCGCTTGCCGAAAAATTCTTTCATCGGCACAACAGCGTGGTTCTTTATGGTGATCAATTGGTTTAAAATTCCATTTCATGTTTTTGCCTGGCATACTATAACGATCGATACTTTTCTACTTGACCTCACAACACTTCCTGCCATAGGCATCGGTGCATTCTTAGGCGTTGTGATTGTAAAAAAGCTAAATGAAAAAACATTTCGATGGTTTATTATTGGTATGACGTTGGTGGCTGCTGTTTTTATGTTGCGTTAGAAATTTAGAGATTTCGTTAATTGAGCGCATTCTAAATTGTCGCATTAGGGCTAAAGCCCAAATTAATTTTTAGTGAATAACCCCAGCATGAATGCCGAGGTTATTGCCCAAGTATAGAGAGGGCTTTAGCCTTGACCTAATCGTCTGCAACAATCTGGAATGCAAACCTTTTAATCAATCGTAATTTTTTTAATTTCATTTCTTCCGAAGATTACCGGAAAGTACATCCATTCAATTTTCGCAGGATTCAAAGTGTATTTTCCCGAATAGCGCGGCACCAATTTTATTGTGTACGTATATTTCCCTGCTCGAAGTGACTCGCTATAAATCGTTGTTTTGTTTGGAAAATATTCTCTATGCACTTCTCCTTGTCCGAAGCCTTGTGGTTTTGATTCGTATGAACAACCCGCTGGAATCGGAACTTCAATCATGGCATACTCTGCATCTTTTTTTACATCAACCTCCACCGTTAAGGTTACAGGCTTGCCTGCTTTCAATTTTTTCTTTGCATCACTAAAAGATGTTTTGATAACGAAATCTTTTTCTACTGCTTTAGGATTTTCATTCCATACTTCCTGATAAGCAGTAACATAAACTGGTGATGAACCTTGCTTCGACAATGTAATTGATCCTCCATCAATTGTTGCTTCGAATGGAAATTTATCAACGCGTTTGGTTATCGCTCCTGAAATTTCGAGTTGTGTTTTTATATTACCTTTCGACTCCCGTAACAAACTCGGTAAAAGCGTTTCTAGAAGCAGCGATGATTCAACTGTATTGCGCCAATGCATTTTCCTTTTCTCAAGAAAAAAATTACGGATATACAATAGATCCGGATCACGTTGATTCTCAGTTTCCTTTAATTGAAAAACAGTGAGTGTATTTAAAATGTCGTTATTAAAAAGATTCGTCTTGTCTTCTCCCCAATACCTATTGCCCTTTACTGTTTCTTTTCTTTCATGATCAATCATTTTCCAATCAATTGCTAAACCTGATACCTGACGAAGTTTTTGAGCCTGTAGCTTTTGATAAAAACTGAACTGAATAGAATTTGTAATACTGTCAGTTAGGGTTGATACCGGAATGCGCTGTCCATGTTCATTCAGGTATTGAAGAATGGAAAGCCGGTTGTCTGTACTCGCATTATTTAATTCAGTTTCCAAATAGTTAATAAATGTTTCTCTGTCGAACGTCACAGTCATTTTTTGTTTCTCTGCCAAATGAAGTGCGCGAACAACATGAAGGCTGATCCATAAATTCATTTGCTTTTCATCGCTATTCCACCAACTCCAGCCACCATTCTTTGTTTGGTTAGTTGCAAGTCTTTTGATCAATTTTTCAATACCTCTACCTTCTGTGTTTTTTTCTTTTCTAAAATCCTGAATTTGTTTTTCAATAAGAAGTGCAATTAAACGTGATGCAAGTTGCTCGTTGCATTCGTAGGGGTATCGTTTCAGATAATTTACCTCATCAAGAAGAACATTCAGTAAATCGGCCTGTACATAAATTTTTACCTTGCCATCGGCTGGATTAAAATTCAATGTAAAGGTAGTGTCGTGAGGAAGTGCTGCGAAAGTACCTATCGCTTCCTGCGACCCGATTGGATACACTGGAATTTTTCTCATTTCACCATCTTCATAATTTTTGTATCGAACCGTGTATTTTACAGTAAGCGAATCAATTGAATTTGGAGTTAGAAAAACAGAATCAATGTGTGAATCTTTAAGATGGAATGATGTTGTATCGACTACATTATTTTGTATTTGTATTGCCCTTATAACGTCAGCACTCTCTTGCGAATAGTTCGTTACTTTTCCAATAGAGAAAGATGAATCTCCAACAACCAAAAAATTAGGTAAAGATAATTGTGCTGCCAATGGCTTGTAAGATTGTATGGTGCTGCTGGTTTGCCCTGTGCGTTTATGAGAAGCCATGGCCAATACATGCGCATTCCATCCGGTAATGTCGTCTGGAAAAGTTGCAGAGAAAAAAGCTTTTCCTTCTGCATCCGATCGCAATGTTGGTTTCCAAAATGCATAATCGCGGAAGTTTTTGCGCAATGATGAACCCTTTGCATTTTCTTGAGGAAGGGTAGGTGTCATGCCTGGAATTTTTGTGCTCAACAATTGTGATTTGGTAATTCCACTTTTTGTAGAAATTAGAATAACACCTGATGATGCGCGTGAACCATAAAGCGCGACCGCATTATCTCCACTTAAAATTTCAATGGCCGTTATAGCATCTTCAGAAACATCTTCCATGCGGCCGATCTTACCATCAATAACAACGATAGGCATATTGCTATTATTGATGGTGTTTAGTCCGCGGACTTTTATTCTAATAGAATCTGCTGCGCCAGGGCTTCCGTTCAACCTTCCTATTTGAATACCAGCAGTACGACCTTGTAATGTTGCTACCGATGATGTAAGACTCATTTTTCGTGAACTTCCATAGCCAACTACAATAACCTCGCTCAACTGTTGAACATCTGCTGCAAGTTGTGAATTTATGTTTGACCTTCCGTTTACAGCTTCCTGATCGCTCGCATAACCAATAAATGAAAAGATGAGTACTGAATTTTTTGCGCATTGAATTGTGTAGTAGCCATTCATATCGGTAACGATTCCCACCGTTGTACCTTTCACTATTACATTGGCCCCGGGTATAGGTAGGCCAGACTCATCGAAAATCTGTCCTGATATTGAATGTGTAAACTCTGGATAGTACGATGCGTTTGATTCTGAATAATATAACTCCCTAATGTTTTGCATCTCCTTCTTTCTTACTTGATCAACATAGGTTGTTGTCACCGCCCATTGCCTCACAAACTTCATCACTTCGCGACTAAAAGAATCCGGCTCATTTAATTTTCCGTTACGAAAGTTATAATAATTTAGTCCGTATGATTTTATAATGATAGAATCTGCACGGGAGTATTGATCGTTATCAAAAATAAAAACCACTTGATAATGCCCGGGACGTAAAGTAACGTTCGATTGAAATTGCCCTGGAAGAATTGTATAATCATCTGGCTCATCTAAGTTGATAATAAAAGTTGCTCGTAATTTCTCTGTGACAGAAATAGGCCGATCTATTTTCAATCTACCTCCCTTTGCAGTAACATAGCTATAGTCAGGATATTTATGAAAAGTAAGTTCTTCAGTCCCATCAAGACGCTTCCAGTATTTTTCAATTCGCTTTTGTGTTTGCACCTGATCTTTAAAGCGCGGACTAATTTTCTGTTCACTCAACCGCGATCTAAAATAATTCTGAATTGTGGCGTCATGCATTTTTACAAGCCCTTCTTTAAACTCGTAGCGATAGAAGGGTTCATAGGTAATTCCAACATCAAACTGATTGCGTACAACAAATTTCATTTCTTGAGGAATGAATGGACCAACCAATTGAGTTTGTTTTGAATAGTAATTTCCATTGTTATTGTCCAGCAAATGAAAATAATCGCCTTGCTGAAAATAGGCTTTTTCTTGCGCAGCACTGCGATCGATCAAAAGAAAGTAACGACTTAAATTATTCTTTTCCGCCATTGTTAATTCATTGGGCTTCTCAACTTCCCATGCATGAAGAGGAAGTGCATTGGCATCAACACTAAAGATTAGTTTCTCACCTTTTCTAATTTCGATGTCGGCTAAGGTAATAAGCTTATTAAAAATTCTCAGTGCAATTCTGTGTTTTCCCGGATAGGTATTGAATGAGTAGGGTTCTATACTTTGAATTTGCGATGCATAGACGGGCACCTCATCGACATAAACAATGTGAACGGGTAACACTTTTCCGTTATCAACCACAAAAGGTGCGAATTGCGCAATCCCTTCTTCTGCTGGCAAACGAAATTCAAAACGGCCGCTATCGGGAAATAAAAAATGATAGTATGCCAAACTATCAAGCCCCAATGTTTTACGCCAATACTGCCATTCCAATAATTGCGTTGTCTCGCTTGGAAGTTCTGACATTTTAAATTCATTAAAAATTTTTCTACCCTTTGGCGCTTTATAAAAATCAGGAACATCATCTGAATTATTCTCTTTGAATTTCTTAGTGATGGCATACGCTGTGAGGTCGGCATTCTCCACAGGTTTTCCAAAAGCATCTTTAACCGAAATTATAAAGTTTGCCTGTTGTCCAGGGTAAATCATGCTTTCGTGCGCAAGCGAAATGTTCAGCTGTTTTGTGTTGAAAGGAATATCATATTCTTCGGTTTCACTTTTGCCTGCCCAGATATATTGCAACGATAGCGTGTAACTATCTTTTGGATTGGAGTGAAGTTTCAGATCAAGATGTTTTGCTTCTCCGTTGCGTATTTGCTTTTGATTTTTAAAAAGAGAATATCGCAACTCCAGGTTTCGCGGATTTTCTAAGCTTATAAAAAGAGAATCACTCGTGCGAAAGGCATTGGCGTTTACCTGACTTCCAAAATTTTCAACAGAGAAACTTCTATGTTCATCAGCAAAATAAATTTCAATTTTATTAATGAAAGCATTTATAACTTGCTGATACGGAACGGAGACATTTTTCTGATATGCTGTGCCCAAAGAATTATAAACCCGAATGCTTGCGCTATCACGATTGGTAGTAATTCCGTTTATCCATTGAATACGAATGCTGTCCTTTTCAAGTTTTAATTCAAGCGGAAATGGTTTGTCGTTATAGCGCAGCTCAATATTTTTTACATGCCTTTCATTTTCTGAATTTATAAAAGCCACTTCCGCATCATATGTAAATTGAAGAGAAGGAAATATTGAACCTGGAATGGAGACACGCGTTTCACCTATCGGTTCTAATTTTACTTTGTGAAACCATAAAGTATCACTCACATAAATTTTGTTTTCAAAGTATTGATTAATGCTTTTCGGACGAATAATAATTTCAGCATGTACATCGAACAAAGGAAGATCGTTTGAGTCTGTGCCTTTTATGTATAGAATGGCAGGAAGTTTTTCACTTTTTGTTTCCGCACGAAGCGAAAATGTATT
>JBBRFY010000012.1:0-32381 GCA_038241205.1 Cytophagales bacterium | reverse complement strand
GAGGCATAAGATCATCCCTACAGGATTCTTTTAATTTATTAATTTTTTTTCTACCATAAGCTCGCCCCTCTGGGGCTTCTATCCCGAACGAACGATTTGTGTTTGGTGAATAAGTCCCAGAGGGACGACTCTTATGGTAGCCATAACGGCAATAAAAAAAAGAAAGCGTAGGAGCGGCCTTATATGGGCGCGACAAATTAAAAATGCATCTTTAAGAAATCAAATTATCGAAACCCTATTTAAGAATTTCTGTAGGCAATATTTTCTCGTTAATTTTCCCATCGATTATACTAACATAATACGATTTGCTTTTATCGTTCAGCGCCACTGATTTTACGAATTTTTCATTCTCGAAATAGATTCCTGCCAGATTATCGCAGGCATATCCTGGATCGAGTTCGCCTTTTTTTATCAAGCTATGGTACAACGGTCTTCTAAATTCTTCGCCATCAAAATGCGGACAGTGCGATCCTTTAATCCACCCTATACCTTCAATTTTTGAAAGCTCTATGGGTCTTGAATCGGTTGTGCCATTTTGAAACCAACACAATGAACCTGCGCTTCCCCCTGACATCAAAACTCCAGAATCGTATGCTTTCCGAAGCGAAACATCAATACCGTGCGCTTTCCAAATGGCCAGCATGTTTAAGGTATTACCTCCTCCAACAAAAATGGCGTCCATACTCATAAGTGTTTCTTCAAAACTCTTTTTGGTATCATACGAACTGATAAATGTTTTCATCACAAATGGTTTCACGGGTAACGCTTCACATGCTGCATACCACGCTGTAATGCTGTTCACACTGTCACCCGTGGCCGTTGGAAGTAAACATACTTTTGGATTTTCCTTTTTTGTAAATGGAATAATGTGTTTCAGAAAAGCAGTAAAGTTACCGCTACCAAATACGAGCAACTTTCTTTTCAATTCGATATCAGGTTCAGTGTCGGATATTTTTTCAGCCATACTTATTAACGGAATACCCATACTCAGGGTGGTTGTTTGTATAAAGTCTCTTCTTTTCATTGTCTAGCAAAATACAAAAGAAGTAAAGCTTGTATGCTTAATGGAAAATCAAATCCATTAACGGTTTATTCAGATTATCAATGGAGGTGGCTGGAATTTGAAATGAATATTAGAATTGGATAGTATCGACAGAACTTGAAATTAAAAATATTTATACGCTTATTCTATTGTGGTCTTATCACCAAAATTTAAATTGAGATCGTTTTCTAGTAAAAATGGCGTTCGAAATTTAGCTGCCTTACTTAAAATAATATAAAGCGATAGAACTTTTGGTTCGAATAGTTAATCCTCTTATATAATACCGAGCACAATTCCCGTTTATTATTTTTAATTTTCAAACATCAACCCACATAAAACAATAGTTATGAAAATCGAGCATCTTTTCTATGTCTCGCTCGCCTTCGTTGTGCTGCAAGCCTGCAAGCCCGAAAGTAAGTACGAAACCAAAACTGCCGAAAGCAATGGATACTCGTATGAGTATGTAACCAACGATCCTCTCAACGTACGCATCTACACGTTAAAAAATGGTTTGAAGGTTTACCTCAGTCAATATAAAGCTGAGCCACGCATCATGACGTCCATCGCGGTAAAAGCCGGTGGAAAATTTGATCCGTCAAATGCTACTGGTCTGGCGCATTACCTTGAACACATTATGTTTAAGGGCACCAGTGATTTTGGCACTCAAGCCTGGGACAAAGAAAAAATTTACCTCGATAGTATCGAACACATGTTTGAACATTATCGCATACTTCAGGATTCTGTTCAACGAATGGACTACTACAAATTGATTGATCAGGTTTCGAATGACGCTTCTAAACTTGCCATAGCAAATGAGTATGATAAGATGGTTGCTGAAATTGGAGCGAAAGGAACCAATGCCTACACCACGGAAGATCGCACAGTATATGTAAACGATATTCCAACCAATCAAATTGAAAATTGGATTGCCATCGAATCGAATCGTTTCCGACAAATCGTGCCACGCTTGTTTCACACTGAATTGGAAGCCGTGTATGAAGAAAAAAATCGTAGTCTCGATAATGATTATTGGAAAACATTTGAAGCGATGTATGCTGCCGCGTTTACAAAACATCCTTACGGAACACAAACTGTAATAGGTACGATCGATCATTTAAAGAATCCATCGATTACCGAGATCAAAAATTACTTTTATAAATACTATCGCCCAAATAACGTTGCTATTTGTTTGAGTGGTGATATTGATTACGATAAGACCATTGCATTGATTGACAAATCTTTTGGAAGTTGGGAACCCAACGCTGATTTAAAACCGTGGGAATCTATTGCTGAAGATGATATTACAAAACCCATTGAAGTAAATGTTTATGGCCCGGATTCCGAATGGTTAAACATGGCATTTCGTTTTAAGGGCACAGGTTCAGAAGACGCAAAGTTATTGCGCCTTACGGATATGATTATGACGAACTCACAAGCCGGCCTTATCGATTTGAATTTGAAGCAACAACAAAAGGTATTAGAACCCGGCAGTTATGTTGACAATCTAAACGACTACTCGTTGCATACCTTTACAGGGAAACCACGCGATGGGCAATCATTAGAAGAAGTGAAACGACTTTTGCTCGAACAAATTGACTTGTTGAAGAAAGGTGAGTTTGATGATTGGTTAATTGAAGCAGTTATTAATGATTTAAAGAAAACCGCCATCAATCAATCGCAGTACAACGGGTCGCGCTCGAATGATGAAGTGATGGCATTTACCAATAACATTCCGTGGAAGGACTACATTTCCAGAACAGATGATCTTTCAAAATATACAAAGGAAGACATTGTAAAATTTGCGAAAGATCATTACAAAGACAATTACATTGTGGTGTATAAGCGCAACGGTAAGGATGCTAGTCAACAAAAAGTTACAAAGCCTTCCATTACCAAGGTGTCGCTTAACAAAGAATTGAAATCGCCATTCCATGAAAAACTATTGGCGAACAAAGTAGAAAAAATTAAGCCGGTATTTTTAGATTACGACAAAGACATTAAGAAGTTGAAGATGAACAAAGATGTAGAGGTGCTATATACTAAAAATGCAGAGAACGATTTGTTCACGCTCTATTACCTATCGGATGTAGGCACCAACAACAATCCGAAAATGAAACAGGCAGTTGAATACCTTGAATACTTAGGTACCAGTGACATGACTGCCGAAGAAGTAAAGAAAGAGTTTTACAAAATTGGTTGCGACTTTGGTGTGTTTGCCGATGATGAGCAAACGTATGTTTATCTAAATGGCCTAACAGAAAACATGGACAAGTCCATTCAAGTGTTTGAAAAATTATTGGCCGATCCAAAACCAGACGATGAAGCGATGAAGAAAATGATTGATGGCATTTTCAAAAAACGCGATGATATTAAGAAAGACAAGTCAGCAATATTGTGGGATGGGTTAATGAACTATGGCAAGTATGGAGCGAAATCTCCTTTCACCAATGTGCTTACCAATAAAGAATTGGGTGAAGTGAAATCGCAAGAGCTGGTAGACATTATTAAAGGCTTTACTAAAACCCAACATCGTGTTTTATACTTTGGGCCTAAATCAGAAAATGAGTTGATTGCTTCGCTCAATGCCAATCATATTTTGCCCGATCAATTATTGCCAACGCCTGCACCGGTTGAGTTTGCGGAGTTAAGCATGGAAAACCCAGCAGCATATTGGACTAATTATGATATGGTGCAAGCTGAAATTATTTTTCTTTCGAAGGGAGATACGTTTGATGCGACACGTGTGCCGGAAGCGCGCATGTTCAATGAATATTTTGGAGGCAGTATGGCATCGCCTGTTTTTCAAGAATTGCGTGAAGCACAGGGCTTGGCTTACTCGGCATTTGCTACCTATAGTTTAGGAGATAAGAAAACCGACAGCGATCAATTTTTTGGTTACATCGGTACGCAAGCTGATAAGCAAGCTGAATCAATGAAGGCGATGACCGAGCTCATACAGAATTTTCCAAAATCGGAAGGAGGGTTTGATGTAGCGCGCAATTCGCTAATGAATAAATTAGAAAGCGAAAGAATTACGAAGACTGCTATTCTCTTCAATTATGAAAACGCCATGCGGAAAGGTATCAACCATGATGTTCGCAAAGATGTGTATGAAAAAATTCAGAACATGACCATTGATGATGTTGAGAAGTTTCAACAAGACTATATTAAAGGACGGAAATTTAATGTGGTGATGGTTGGCGATCGAAACAAATTAAATCTGAAGGATCTTCAGAAATATGGAACAGTAAAAGAGCTTACACTAGATGAGTTATTTGGATATGAAAAGCCCGTGAAAGTTCAGTTGGAAAATCCTGTTCCAAATCAATAGGTAATTTTTTAATGTCGCCATGCGCAATGCATGGCGACTTTTTTTATGTTGTGAAATGGTATCAATGTTGAGTTACTTTCTTAGATTTTTCGTAACTGTCTTTCGCTTTTTTTCAATAATTGAAACTGCCTCTCTTACATAAGGTATTGTGAAAGTTTTTATCCATGTGGTGTTCTGCTCTCTAAAAATTACGAACCAAATTTGGCGTACGCGGGCAAGGGATTGTAGTGGAAAGCTTGAGGTGCGCGAGACCTAAATTTGAAACGCGAGCAAATCGAAGCACGTGGCAGGCAACTTAAGGCGTTGCATGCTTGGAACGGAAAGCCCGGTGGCCTTGCGTTTCGCTTGGCCATGACCCCAACATTAGAAAGTTGTTGCGCATTCCCTGTGGGTACGCTCTTCGAAAAAACGTAAAAATTGTTAGCTTTGGCAGTGGTTGCCTGCTTGGGTTTCCGCTTAACCAGACGCTTTCATTATGTGGAATAAACTCGCAGAAGGAATTATTAACTATCGCCTGCCTTTCATTGTGCTGATTGGTATTATTACTTTGATCATGGCATTCTTCGCATCGAAAGTGGAGATGAGCTACGACTTTACGCGCACCGTGCCGCCTGAAGATCCTGACATGATTTACCTTAACAAATTTAAAGAGCAGTTTGGTGAAGACAGCAATATTATTGCTGTCGGCATGAAAGATAGTTCGATTTATAAGCTCAATAACTTTCTGGCGTTTCGTGATCTCACAACGAACATCAAAAATATTAATGGCGTTGTGCAAGTGGTAGCAATGCCACGCCTCAGAATGATTTTGAAAGATACGGCCAACACAGCGTTTTATCTCGACCCTATTTTTCCTGACACAATTTCATCGCAAGCACAACTGGATACTTTATTTGATTTAATGATGAATCAGAAATTGTATTCCAGTCAGCTAATCAATTCTAAAAATGGTGCGATGATGATGTTGGTATCGGTGCAGAAAGAGGTAATGAATTCTTCTGCCCGCGTAGCGATGACACAAGAACTGCTGGATGTAGGAAAGGTATTTGAAGAAAAAACAAAAATACAATTGCGCTATGCTGGCTTACCTTTCATTCGCACGGTAGTAGCGAATGCGTTGCGACAAGAAATGAAAATTTTTCTTATTGCTTCAGCACTTGTTACAGGCATTATTATGTTTGTTTTCTTCCGTTCATTTCGTGCCGTTCTTTTCTCGATGATCATTATTGGAATATTAGTGATTTGGGTGTTGGGTACCTTAGTGTTATTTGGATTCAAGATTACCTTGCTGAGTGGATTGATTCCACCGGTTATTGTGACGATAGGTATTACGAATGCTATTTACTTATTGAATAAATATCACCTTGAGTTTGCAAAGACACATGATAAGATGGACGCCATTAGCATGGTGGTGCGCAAAATGGGTCTCGCCATGTTTCTCACTAACCTAACCGTTGCAATTGGATTTCTTACTTTGCTGGCAACCGATATTACCATTCTTCGTGAGTTTGGAATTGTTGCAGGCATCAACATTATGGCGTTATTTTTTGTAAGTCTCGTAATGATGCCAAGCATATTTTATTGGCTGCCCGTACCTTCTGCAAAACATTTAAAGCATTTGAATTTCAAAATCATGGGGGCGTTTTTACGGCAGATCGATATTTTGGTGCATCGCCATCGTGTTTGGATTTATGTTGTAACGCTTGCCATCACCCTCATTTCAGCGTACGGCATGTCAACGCTTCGTTCGGTATCGTTTATGGTAGATGATGTGCCCGAAGAAAGTCAGGTGAAAAAAGATTTGAAATTTTTTGAAGCCAACTTCAGTGGCATTATGCCGTTGGAAATGGTGATCGAATTTAAGACGAAGAAGAGAAGACCTGTGTTGGATGTAAAGAACTTAGCGAAGGTAGAAGAGTTCGAAGATTTCTTAGACTCGATAACGGTGATGTCGAAACCGGTTTCAGTTTTAAGTTTTTTCAAGGCAGCCAAGCAAGCGTTTTACAATAACAATCCAAGCAAGTTTACATTACCTACCAAGAGTGAAGGCGCATTTATTATGCGCTACATGAAAGGACAGACGGATGAATCGGGCGTGTTTAGTTCATTTGTTGATTCTACTTTTACCAAGATGCGCATCTCCGCACAGATTGCTGATATTGGATCAGCAAAACTAGATTCGCTTGTGCACGATGTGATTGAACCAAAGATGCATTCCATTTTTGTTTCGACAGAAAAAGATTCAGTTGTGACGGCCATTACAGGTTCTACCAAAATTTTTATAAAAGGAAATAAATTTCTCATCGCCAACCTGAAAGAAAGTTTATTGCTTGCCATTATACTCATTACCTTATCGATGGCATTTCTATTTGCCAATGCGCGCATGATTATTATTTCGCTTGTGCCAAACATTTTAGCATTGATGATTACTGCCGGGTTGATGGGCTACTTTCACATACCACTAAAAGCGAGCACAGCACTCATCTTCAGTATTACCTTTGGTATTTCGGTTGATAACTCCATTCGTTTTCTGGCAAAATACCGACAAGAAATTTTATCGAATAACTTTTTCATTCCGAAAGCGGTGAGCGACAGTATTCTGGAAACCGGGAAAAGTATTATGTACACATCGATCGTGTTGTTTGCCGGCTTCATCATTTTTGCATTCTCATCTTTTGGCGGAACCATTGCATTGGGTGTACTTACCTCTACCACATTAGTAATCTCGATGTTCACCAATTTGATTTTGCTACCGGCATTAATTATGACCTTCGACAAACAGAAACGCAAAAACGAATATTTACCTATCGATGATTATGATTCATCATTCTATGGTGAGCATGAAGATGAAGAGATTGATTTGAGTAAAATTAAGATTCATGATAGAGGTGGGGTTGCGGAGTAGAGTTGGTTGAAGCTATGGGTTAGGAAATAGAAACAAATAGTTAAAATTCAAATTCATTATTCGTGGTTAAAATAAAATATTGAGAAAGCTTAATGAAAAATAAGTATGTAAATTTTATATCGGACGAACACTTGATACGCTGCATCGGTAATCTTCACAGGGCGTATTTAAAAGCCAAAATGAATATTACAAAGCAGAATTTTTACAGCAATAAAGTAGACACTATTAAATTGACGTTTGACTCAAAGTTTAACGGTATAGATGAAGAAAGCCTAATTCAGGCAGAAATTTTGCGTCAAATAGACAAATCGATTAACAACTCAATTGGTACGTTTCATGAACAAATTTTAGGTGGAGTAGAGGGTTTTGAGCTTGATGATTTAAATAGTTTTAACATTATAGCAAAAGACAAAACTCTATTTGCATTATTTCATTTTGAGGAAATTTCAGAAAAGATTAAAGAAGCTATCTTTGAAAAACTTTCAATGCACGCAAATATTTATAAATACTCAAAGTGTTATTTTGTTGATTTTCACACAAATAATACCTTTTGCGAAAAGTTGGTAATTTCCAAGGAAGAAAGTACCATAAGTCATAGTCGAGTTTATAAAATTTCTTCAAACAAATTTTATGCACTATTAACCAAAAATGAAGAAGCTCTTTCCGGTTTAGGCGAGAACCTTTCCATTGCTATAGACGACTACACGAACTCGTCTGTTGAAATTTAAACTAACTAGTTTTTAGGTTGCAATTATCCGACTGCCATCTTAGCTGAATCCTTCCATAGGTATGATGGCATAGGTTCATTAAGTACCCATTTGATGCTCATTGGTTTTGATCCGTAGTGTTCCAAAATATTTCCTTCACCAAGAAAAACAAATGAAATAGTGTTCCCATATTCATCTTCATTTAAAAATCCCTCAGTAGACTCTTTACCAAAAAGAAATATCTTTGCGCCTTACTTAAAACCGTACTTCGGAAATTATAGCTTTACTAGTAGAAATGGCCGGCAAATACAACGAATACAAAGCACTCAATTTCGCGCAAATTGCGGATGAAATCCTCGAATTCTGGAAGAAAGAAAAGGTTTTTGAAAAATCAGTATCCAATCGTGAGGGCGCTCCTGCGTTTACATTTTACGAAGGCCCTCCTTCTGCCAACGGTACTCCGGGCATTCACCACGTTATGGGTCGCACCGTAAAAGATGTTTTCTGCCGCTATAAAACTCTTGCAGGCTTTCAGGTAAAACGCAAAGGGGGCTGGGATACGCACGGTTTACCAGTAGAACTTCAAGTCGAAAAACAATTGGGCATTACCAAAGACGACATCGGCAAAAAGATTTCGATTGAAGAGTATAACAAGAAGTGCCGCGAAACGGTGATGATGTATAAGGATCAGTGGGACGACCTCACCGTGAAAATGGGATATTGGGTTGATCTCGAAAATCCCTACATCACGTACGAGAAAGAATACATCGAATCCATCTGGTACATTCTTAAAGAATTTTACAAGAAGGGACTGTTATATAAAGGCTACACCATTCAACCCTACTCACCTTCTGATGGTACGGGTTTAAGTTCACACGAACTCAATCAACCGGGTTGTTACAAAGATGTGAAAGACACGTCTATCGTAGCGCAGTTTAGTGTTACGCGCGATGCGAAATCAGAATTCTTATTCAAGAGCACCGATAAAAATATTTACATTCTTGCCTGGACTACTACACCATGGACGCTTCCATCGAACACATCGTTAGTGGTTGGTGAGAAGATTAATTATGTACAGGTAAATACCTTTAACCCTTACACTTTTAAACCTATAAGTGTTGTATTAGCAAAAGATTTGGTTGGAAAATATTTTTCTGAAAAGAATAAAGATTTGAAGCTTGAAGATTATACGTCAGGTGATAAAGCCATTCCGTTTCAGATCGTTCAAGAATTTAAAGGAAAAGATTTAGTTGGCATTCGCTACGAACAGTTGATGCCATACCTACAGCCGTTGTATGATGTTGAGAAAGCATTTCAAATAATCGCTGCCGATTTTGTTACCACTGAAGATGGCACGGGAATCGTTCATTCATCGCCTACTTTTGGTGCAGACGATTTTCGTGTATCAAAACAAAACGGAATTCCTCCGATGACCATTAAAGATGAGATTGGAAATGAAACCCCGACTGTTGATAAGAAAGGTAAATTCATTAACATCATTGGAGAGAAACTAAAAGAAGGTGTTGCGAAGTATAACATCAAAACTCACAAGCCTTTTGGTGCTGATGATTTTTATGTGAAGAATTATACGGATGAAGATGAGAGCAATCCCGATTACAAAAACACGGATGTAATTATCTCCATCATTCTGAAAGAAGAAAATAAAGCGTTCAAAGTAGAGAAGTACGAACATACCTATCCGCATTCATGGCGAACGGATAAGCCGGTATTATATTATCCGCTTGACGCATGGTTCATCAAAACCACGGCATTGAAAGATCGCATGGTGGAGTTGAACAAAACCATTAACTGGAAACCTGAATCAACTGGTATCGGTAGGTTTGGAAACTGGTTAGAAAATTTAGTGGATTGGAATTTATCGCGCTCACGGTTTTGGGGAACACCATTACCTATCTGGCGAACAAAAGATAACAAAGAAGAAATTTGTATTGGGTCAATTGAAGAGTTAAACAATGAAGTTGAGAAAGCAAGGAAGTCCGGAATTCCAAATTCTAAATTCGATATTCTAAATGCTGATTTTGATTTACACCGTCCGTATGTAGATGATATTATTTTGGCAAGCGCTACAGGTGAACCGATGTATCGCGAAACCGATTTGATTGATGTCTGGTTTGATTCAGGTGCGATGCCATATGCACAATGGCATTATCCATTTGAGAATAAAGAAATGGTTGATGGCCTCACCCCGACCCTCTCCGAAGGAGAGGGAGGTAGAGACAGCTCCCCTCTCTTCCGGAGAGGGGTTGGGGGTGAGGCTTTCCCCGCAGATTTTATTGCTGAAGGTGTAGATCAAACACGTGGTTGGTTCTTTACACTTCATGCAATTGCTGTGATGTTAAAAGATAGCGTGGCCTTTAAAAATGTAATTTCCAACGGACTTGTATTAGACAAGACCGGAAATAAAATGTCGAAGCGGAAAGGTAATGTCGTTAATCCGTTTGAAGCATTAGAAAAATATGGTCCTGATTTAGTGCGCTGGTACATGATTGAAAACGCACCACCATGGGATAATCTAAAATTTGATTTTGATGGAATTACCGAAGTGCAGCGCAGATTTTTCGGCACACTTCAAAATACCTATTCGTTCTTCGCCCTGTACGCGAACATTGACAACTTCGTGAAGGATGAAATGAATAACGTTTCACACGATCAATTAAGTAATCTTGATCGTTGGATTATTTCAAAACTTCAATCACTCATTGTTGAGGTAACAAATGCGTTGGATGCATACGAACCAACACGTGCTGCGCGTGCAACTCAAGATTTTGTGAACGATCATCTTTCTAATTGGTATGTGCGCTTAAATCGCAAGCGCTTCTGGAAAGGTGAAATGTCGGATGATAAAAAGATTGCGTACGAAACATTATACGAATGCCTTTTGGTGACAGCGCAATTGATGGCACCAATCGCTCCGTTCTATGCAGAGTGGTTATATAAAAATTTGACTGACAACATTCGCGAAAGTGCTATTCAAAACAACACACCGTTACGTCACATCTCTGCTCACCTTACCGATCTAGTAAAAGCAGAACCAACTCGCATTGATGTTGAATTAGAGCAATCGATGGAATATGCGCAGCGCATTTGTTCGCTAGTACATTCAATTCGTAAGAATGCGAAAATAAAAGTACGCACACCGCTCTCGAGAATCTTACTTCCTGTATTAGATGAAAAATTTGCGAGCAGAATAAAAGGAGTCGAAGATATTATTCTTGCTGAAGTAAACGTAAAGGCCATTGAATACATTGATGATGCATCGGGCGTGTTGGTAAAAAAAGTAAAACCAAACTTCGCGAAACTCGGCAAGCAATATGGATCGAAAATGAAAGAAGTCTCGGCTGTGATCAATGCGTTATCAAAAGAAGAAATCAACACCATCGAGAAAAAAGGAATACTTTCAAAAGATGGTTTCGATTTGGTGTTGGAAGATGTTTTAATTTCATCAGAAGATATTCCCGGATGGTTTGTTGTATCGGAAGGTGGCATAACGGTCGCGCTGGATATTACCATCACAGAAGAATTGAAGAAGGAAGGTATTGCCCGCGACTTTGTGAGTCGCGTACAAAACCTACGCAAAGAAATGGGAATGGAAGTATTGGATAAAATCAATATTGAAGTAGAGAAAGACAGCGAAGCCATTACTGCTGCGCTCACTGAATTTAAAGAATATATCAGCACCGAAACACAGGCCATTACGTTAGCGCTGAAAGATAAAATTGCTGATGCTTCTGAAGTGGAGATGGATGAGTTTGTATTGCGCATGAAAATTAGTGTGAAGAAATAAAAAACAGTCGATAGTCTATAGACCATGGACTATCGACTATTGACTTTATAAAACAGAAATGAAAATCTACAAATACTTTTTACTTGCCATCCTCATCATCGTCATCGATCAGACTTCGAAGTTGCTCGTGCATCACTATATGTATTTGCATGAAGAGATAACGGTAGTTGGCAATGAATTGCATGGTTTCAAATTGCATTACCTGCTTAATCCTGGGATGGCCTTTGGAATTAGATGGGACAATGAGTTTGGTAAATTAGCGCTTACCTTATTTCGCATCATTGCAATGGTTGGTATCGGATATTATTTAGTGAAGATGGCCAAGCGTGGCGTGCATTCAGGATTCTTGTTTTGCATGGCGTTGATATTAGGAGGCGCAGTTGGAAATGTAATTGATAGTACGTTTTATGGTGTGTTCCTTAACAACCATCCAATGGATTCGCCAACGCCTTGGTTTCACGGGCAAGTAATTGATATGTTGTTCTTTCCTCTTTTTAGTTTCGATTGGCCAGAATGGATACCTTTTGTTGGTGGCGGAAATTTTATGTTCTTCAGCCCGGTGTTTAACATTGCCGACTCTTCTATTTTTATTGGCGTTGCTGTTATCTTACTGTATCAGAAAAAGTTTTTTGTAGAAAGACATCATGACCCTATTTCTGAAGTAACACCTGATCAACCCTCTATAGAGAATCACACAGAAGACAATTCCATAATCGAAACTCCAGAGAATAATCCTGTGTAATCAATTTCTCTTCACGACAATTTTCTATTCTGAAAGTTTATAGCAAACGTTTCCCTTAATCAATTTCATCTATATTTTTTGAATGAATTACACGAGCAGCCTAAAGGTTTCAATTCAATTTACTATACTTACCTTTATTCATCCACTATTCATTTAATACATGCAACAAATTAACGACTTCCTTCTGCTTATCGACAGTTACATAGGCAGCGCAGATTGGTTTGTCTATTTATTATTGGGTACTGGTATTTTTTTTACCATCTACTTAAAATTTCCACAAATTCGATTCTTCGCTCACGCCATTCGAATTGTGAAAGGAAAATATGATAAGGATACTGATGTTGGTGACACGTCACATTTTCAAGCATTGGCCACCGCGCTATCTGGAACAGTAGGAACAGGCAACATTGCAGGTGTTGCATTGGCCATTCACTTGGGCGGTCCTGCCGCTTTGTTTTGGATGTTGATGACCGCCTTTTTAGGGATGACCACAAAATTTGTTGAGGTAACACTTTCGCATAAGTATCGCGAAAAAGATGAGAAGGGACATGTTGCCGGTGGGCCGATGTATTACATGAAGAATGCGTTGAATTTAAAATGGCTTGCTGTAATTTTTGCAATTGCAGCAGTACTGTCATCGTTTGGCACGGGTAGTCTTCCTCAAATTAACAGCATCGCGAATGCGATGCACACTTCCTTTGGTATTGAACACATGATTACGGGCGGGGTACTGGCCGTCATTCTAGGCTTCATTATTATCGGAGGTATTAAACGCATCGCTCAAGTTTCAGAGAAACTCGTTCCCTTTATGGCCGTACTTTATTTTATTGGAACGTTGCTCATCATTTTTACAAATGCTGAAAATATTATCCCTTCGTTTGTAGCCATCGCTTCCGGAATATTTTCTGGTACTGCAGCAACCGGTGGATTTTTAGGCGCCACTATTGCCTTCGCTATTAACAGAGGTGTAAATCGTGGCTTGTTTTCAAATGAAGCAGGTCAAGGTTCTGCGCCTATCGCGCACGCGGCAGCAAAAGCACATGAGCCAGTATCGGAGGGAATGGTTGCTATTTTAGAACCTTTCATTGACACTGTTATTATTTGTATGCTCACAGGCTTAACTATTTTAAGTTCAGGTGCATGGACTGACAAAATTCAAAATGATTTTCAAGATGCTGACTTAGAAGTATTGGTATCGCAATACAATGAAATAAACTCAACCGAAAAACAAAAGCTGTTTGATCACATATCAAAAAAAGAAACGTTACCATTATTTAGTGGAGCATTAAATATTGAAGACGGAAAAATTACAGACGCGGTAACACTTATTCATGCTCGCTCGGTGGCGGAAGATGTGACCGTTGAAAAAAATAATAAAAACTTTAGCGGAACATTAAAAATTAAAAACGGAAATCTAGTGCGCGAAGGTAAAGACATTACGATTCGTGGCAAATCATTGTTGCACAGCGCACCGCTTACAACCGAAGCTTTTAAACGTGGACCATTAGGGGCGTATGGACAATACATTGTGTCCATCGGCTTGTTGCTCTTTGCGTTTTCTACTGCCATCTCGTGGTCGTATTATGGAGATCGCGCCATGACGTATTTGTTTGGAGCGAAGTCTGTAATCTATTATCACGTTGTATATGTCATTAGTTTTTTCTTTGCTGCGTTTACAGATACCACCATCATCTGGACATTATCCGGAATTACAATTGCGTTAATGACCGTGCCGAATTTAATTGGAATACTATTACTGCGAAAGGATATGAAATCTACGTTGAACCAATATTGGGTTGACTTCCATCAAGAATATCCAAATGATAAGGCGCACCAATAATTTAAAAACTTTTAAAGTTTACTGAGTCTTGCTAAAACATTCGATGGGTTAGGATTTTGAGTTTAACCCTGCGTTTCTTTGAGCGCTCAGCGGAAATTACTTTCTTTAATTGCACAACTTTCTTAAACACAGAATACGGTCTATGAATATTATTTCAAATATTCAGGTATAGGTATTCCTTCGTTCAAAACCTCATCGGGTATAACAGGTAATCGTTGTGTCTTTAACGGAACAACACCTGCCCAAATATCTAATGCATAATCTTCTTCATCATCTTTTGGTCCGCCTACGCGAATCTTTGCGGAGGCTTCTTCTATGTTGAACGCAATTACCATTGTGGCTTTCCATTCTCCCGCATTTGGTTTGCGCACATCTTCCCATCTTCCTTTTTGCATTTTATTAGTGAAGACCTCTAGCGCTTCATACACTTCGTTTTCATCTTCTACTTTCTCTGCATGACTAAACAAAACAACAGAACGATAATTTACAGAGTGATGGAAAGCTGATCGTGCCAGCACCAATCCATCGATGTGCGTTACACTAATGCATACAGCAAGTTTTTTCTCTGCCAATTCCCGCATATAAAAACTACCAACAGATCCATGGAGATAAATTTTATTTCCAATCCGGCAAAAGCCAGTAGGTATTTGAAACGGTTGTCCATCGCGCACATAGGCCAGTGTGCAGACTAATGCCTCATCTAAAATATTGTACACAATTTCTTTGTCGTACTCACCACGTTTTGGAAGACGCGTGATCGTGTTTTTATCGGTAAGGGGAAATTTTTCCATGGTACTTTATTTATTAATAGTTAAATATTTCTAATCGATTTACCTAAGCAAAAATGCAATTGACACCTTTCAATAATTGACTCAGCACAAAGCACCACGTCATTGCGAGAAGGCGTCAAGCGTTTCGCGAGACACGCTGACGAAGCAATCCACCGGCTATGAAATGCGTACGTTGTGGTCAGGGGATTGCTTCGTTAGATTTATATGCTTTACGCATAAAAACTTCCTCGCAATGACGATCATTCTTTATTTCATTTTTAAAACAATTTTCCCAAACTGATCGCTCTTCTCCATTCTCTCAAAGCCATCCATAATTTTTTCAAACGAAAGCACCGAGTCGATCACTGGCGTTACATTTCGACTCTCCAACAAATCCATCATCGATAAAAATTCATCGCGTGTTCCCATCGTAGTGCCATGAATAGAAAGTTGCTTCCAATACAACAACCGTGTTGATACTTCATTAATATCGCCTGCGGTTCTTCCGAAGTTTACAATTCTTCCCCCAGGCAAAGCAAGCTCAATTAATTTTCCAAACTGTTCGCCACCGGCACTGTCGATGATAATATCAAAACCCCCTGTTTCCTTTTGTGCTTTCGTAACCCACTCGGGATCTTTGTAATTAAAACCGGCAACAGCACCAAGCGCTTTTGCTTTCTCAATTTTTTCATCGGAACCTGATGTGACATATACTCTTGCTTGATATGCAACAGCAAATTGCAACAGCCACAATGCTACACCACCACCAATACCGGTGATCAATACTTTTTCTTTCGAACGCAATCTCGCTTTCGAAAACAATGCGCGATAGGCTGTTAATCCTGATAACGGAACAGCGGCTGATTGTTCAGACGTTAAATGTTCTGGTTTTTCGAAAATGTATTTTTTGGAGATCACTGTGTACTCAGCAAATGTTCCATGATCGGGCAGTCCCAATATTTTAAACTTATCACCTTGTACAATCGGATTGCTTCCCCATTCCAAACTTGGGTTTATAATTACCTCCATCCCGATTAACAATTCATCGGCATCTTCGCCAACATCTTCAATCACACCACACCCATCGGAACCCAAAATTATTCCGTCAGGATAGTGTTGAGCGTGTTCTTTCATTAACCACAAGTCGCGATGATTCAATGCAACATGCTGCATGCGAATCAATACTTGATCTTTAACGGGCTTGGGTTTGTTTGTTGCCTGAATGGCAATAGGGTGATCTTTGCCGTGGAAGAGTAGGGCTTTCATTTTAAAAAAAGTTCAGGGTTCAAGGTTCAAAGTCCAAGGTTAGATTCTACAACCATGAACCTGAAACCTTGAACTTGAAACCAAGGATTATTTAATAATGTAATTCCAACCGTGCACATCTTCTTCAAAACCCAATCGAATGTTGTTGAGTTTTATTTTTGCACGTTGCTGAAAACTATCGGCTCCAGCTTCAGGCAAATTATAATCAGTGCCATGAATATTAATGGTTGCAATCGGTGAAACAACGGCTGCTGTACCAGCGCCAAAGGCTTC
This sequence comes from Cytophagales bacterium, assembly GCA_038241205.1. Classification (GTDB taxonomy): domain Bacteria; phylum Bacteroidota; class Bacteroidia; order Cytophagales; family Cyclobacteriaceae; genus Chryseolinea. The sequence continues at coordinate 15,700 of JBBRFY010000012.1, read as the reverse complement.
TGTGATGGTGCCGTTCTTAAATGCTTCTTCTACTTCCGCAACACTTACGCGTCTTTCTTCTACCGTCATGCCAAGAGATGGAGCAAGTGTTAAAAGAGAATCGCGCGTAACACCATCTAACAATGCTGTTGTTAATTTTGGTGTAATTAATTTTCCGTTGATAACAAACATCACGTTCATTACTCCGGCTTCATCAATGTATTTATGTTCTTTCGCATCGGTCCAAAGCACTTGGTCAAAACCTTCCTGACGCGCGAGTTGCGTTGGATAAAATGCACCACCATAATTACCCGCACATTTTGCAAAACCAGTTCCACCTTCTGCTGCGCGAACAAAATTTTCTTCCACTTTAATTCGCGTTGGCTTGCTAAAGTATGCAGCACACGGACTTGTTAAAATAAAAAATTTGAAATGATCGGCAATCTTAACACCAAGGCGTGGCTCAAAAGCAAACACCACGGGGCGCAAGTAAAGCGAAGAACCATCAGCAGTTGGTATCCAATTTTTATCGGCTTCAACAATGGCGTGCAGACTTTGGATAAATAATTCTTCCGGAATTTCTGGCATACACATTCTTGCCAATGATTTGTTCAATCGCTTCCCGTGTTTCTCCGGTCGAAAAATACAGACGTCTCCATCTTTATTTTTAAACGCCTTCATACCTTCAAACACCGATTGACCATAATGCAATGAGAGCATCGCTGGTGACATCATGATATCTCCAAACGGAACAATTTTTGGTTCCTGCCACTTGCCATCGAGGTAATTGACTTCGAGCATGTGATCAGAAATATATTTTCCGAATTCTAAATTGTTGAAATCAACTTCATTGATTCGCGATTTGGAAATGCGTTCCATTGGGATACTTGTTGTGAGCGTTGTCATAGTAGTATATTATAAGGTGTGAATTTCATCATTAATATTAAATAATCCATCTAAAAATTAAGAAGCTTCTACTTCTCTTTATTTATTGTGCTTTTATGCGGTTTAAAACTTCAAACGCAATGTCAATATCGTTTTTTTTCGTTAACCAATTTGAAATAGCGGCACGAATGGCAGGCATACCTTTATATTGTGTTGCCGTGAAAAATACCTTTCCATCATCGCGCACTGCATTCAAAAATTTCCGAACGCTCTCTGGCGAAATATTTTCCTGAGAGAATGTAAAGCATACCACATTCATTCGGACTGGTGCTAGCAATTTGAAACTTTCCGAATCATTGATTAGATCACCAAAGTATTTTGCACACTCACAATTGCGTTCTACAATTTCACGATGTCCTTCTTTTCCATACGCCATCAATGTAAACCAACTCGGCAATGCACGAAAGCGTCTTGAATTCTCTGGTGTGTAATGAAAAAAATCCGGACTTTGTGTAGGGTCACCAAGGTAAGCCGCGCTGTTTTGAAAAACGCTTAGCTGAATATTTCTATGTCGTGTGAACTGCATGGCCGCATCATACGGAACATTGAGCCACTTGTGCGCATCGATGGTTATGCTATCGGCATGATTGATACCTTTTATATAATGTGCATAGGTAGGTGAGCATCCGGCAAAGCCCCCGAAGGCTGCATCGACATGTAGCCAGAAATTATACTTCAATTTTAGTTTTGCTATCGCTTCTAAATCATCAAAGTCAACCGTATTCACTGTGCCTGCATTCGCTACAATGATGAAAGGATTATTTTGATTAGAGTGATTAGACTCGAGATAATTTTCGAGTTTGGTTATGTCGATGGCTTCGCGATCAGGTAAGGTATCTATTTTAATAAGTGAATTTCTTCCGATGCCTAACATCGATAATGATTTGTAAATGCTGGAGTGAGGTGTTGCACTTAATATCTGAATCGGTTTTGCAGTTGATAATCCTTCCTCACTAAAATCAATACCTTGCTGTTCGCCCACCCACTGTCGCGCTTGCGCAAGACTTGTAAAATTAGAAAGTGTAGCACCGGTTATGAACGAACCAAAATATTCTTCATCTAATCCGAAAAGTTGTTTTAAAAAATGAAGTGTTTGCCTTTCTATTTGTGGCGCGATCGAGTCGTTGCTTCCACACGCATTTTGGTCATAGGTACTCACCAGCCAATCCCCCACAACGGATGCTGGTGTTGATCCTCCAGTAACAAAACCAAAATAACGTGGGCCAGCACTATTTGTAATTCTGTTTGCAAAATTTTTTGAAAAGAAGTCAATAGCAGCAGATGCGCCAATACCTTTATCAGCAAGATTTTCCATTTCAATATCAGCAATGTATCGGCCGGGTGCCAAGTCATTCTGATGCTGAAAATATTTTTTCGCCACATCGGAAGTTTGATCCAACAGTGAATTGATGTTTTGTAAATCGTTCTTTAATACTGAATTCATTCAAATAAAATTATTTTGTAAGTAAAGGATTCCCGGTTGCCAGTTACCAGTCACTGGCAACTCTTAGTTTCAGCCGTTGTCTAAAAGTCTTCTGTGATAGTTAATTTGTCCGAGATGGTAATTTAAGTGCGCAGCTAAATGCACAAGAAAATATCCTGTTGTTGTCTTCGCGGAAAGAACCAGAAGTGGATACTCTTTTTGAAGATCATCTTCGTTTAGTGTGTTCATCACACGATCTATTGCGACAATGGTATCTTCAATTTTTTTGATCAATTCTGTTTGTGGAATATCTTTCAAAGAAAATTCAGCTTCGCGATTTCGAATGTAGCCCGATTGACCCAAGGTATTACCTATGTAAGCATTCAAATTCCCCACAAGGTGAAGACATAGATTACCCGATGAGTTCAAAATGCTTTTTTCAATTCGCCAGAGATTTTTTTCTGATTGATACATTTCAATTTCTTGTTTTAATCGATTCAGGTCTTTGCTAAACATTACTTTCAATACATCTACTAGCATAGTATTTTCATTCGATTTATTTCTTACACTTTTCTTTTCATCAGCCAATCCGTTTGCGCATCTGTGCCCAACGTAAAAACATGCGAACCAAATTTTTCGAAACCCCACTTTTGATAGAACGAATACGCACGCGGATTATGTTCCCACACTCCTAACCAAATTATTTCGTACTGATGGTGCTTTGCATATTCAAGAGCAGTTTGTATCAGCATCGTTCCAATGTGTTTTCCAACATATTCCTGAATGCAATACAGTCTTTCAATTTCAATTGCATTTGTTCCAATCAATTCTTCTGGTTCATATCCAACACGAAGTTTTAAATAGGCCATTGCTTTCTCTCCATCGAACAATACATAAAACACAGTTCCATTTTCATGAAACTCTTTTTTCAATTGTTCATGGGTAAGATTCGTATCGATGTAAAGTTTCATGTCTTCTTCTGTGTTCGACTTCTCTAGCAAATCGCGAAAACTTTGAATGGCAACTTCCTGTAAAGTATGAAGATCATTTTCCGTTACCGGATGTATTCTCACTCCGCTCTCTTCTGGAGCGGAGCTGGTGTTGAGGCGCAACTCCATCTTAATATCGCTGCGCTTATAAATTGCATCTACAGCAACTTCGATGAAACCAATTTTATGATACAACGCAATGGCAGTATGCAATTTTCGATTGGAGTACAGAATAACTTTATGTGCGCCAAGTTCTTTTGATTTTTCAATAGCAGCGAACGCAAGAGCTTTCCCAATTTTTAAACCTTGAAATTTTTCATCCACCGCCATCTTAGTGAATTCATAAACACCAGCTTCAACATATTTCAACGCCACCGTACCTGCTATTTCCCTATCATAGAGTGCCATAATGATAGCACCACCATGTTTAATGATGTGCTCATTTGGATTTTGCAATACGTCAATATCGATGGGCTCCATCCAAAAATATTTTTCAATCCAATGGCGATTTAGTTTTTCAAACCACGGTTGATGCTCGGGGAGGTATTCTAGTATTTGAATGTTACCTGTCATCTCCTTAATCGTTGTTGGTTGATCGGCTTAATGTTCACAATAACTATCTGCTGTTTACTCTCGATGCTTTCCAAATGTTGCGCAGCTGTGCGCCTTTGTTTACAATGTAAATTCCGGCAACAGTAATCAGGATACCGATCGCGATTTTTGTATTTAGTTTTTCATCTAATACAAGCGAACCAAGAATTACGGCAACAATTGGGTTGACATAGGCATACAATGAAACAACGGCCATCGGTAATTTTCGAAGTGTGTATGAATAGCATGCATACGCAATGATGGAACCAAAGGTGATTAAATAGATCATGGAATAGGCTGCTTCCGATGACCAACTTACTGTGCTGAGATCATCAAACAAAAATGCGCAAGGTGCTAACCATACTCCACCAAAAAACATTTGAAGTCCTGCGTTTAGAAAGGTATTACCTTCACCACTTCTTTTTTTCATCCACACACTTCCGCCTGCCCAACTCAACACTGCTAAAAAGATTAACCCAATTCTAATTTGGTATTCAAGCTTTGTGAAATCACCAAGGTGTTCACTGAAAATTATTACGATGCCGATCAATCCTACAAGCACACCGGTTATTATAGGAAGCGTTGGTTTCTCTTCGCGATTAACAGCGAGGTTTACTAAGATTACCATCATCGGCATGAGCGAACAAATAATGGCCGCCACTCCACTGGGCACATACACTTCTGCCCACGCCACTAAACCATTTCCCATCGAGATCATAAAAAATCCGGCAATGGCCTGACGAAAAATATATTCACGCGATGGCAATTGAACTTTAGCAATAAAGATCATGAAACCTGCTAGCAGTGAACCCGCAATAAGCTGACGAATGGTAACAAATAAAAATGGCGGAAAGTGAAGCACAGCAATGCGCAATGCCAGATAGGTAGTGCCCCATATCAAACAAATTGCTGCAAGTGAAAGGTATGCTGCGAGTAGATCTTTTTTCAAATCTGTTAATCGTTAATGGTTATTCGTTAATTGTTAATCGTGTGTGTGGCAAGAGAGAAGTGTGTGCTTGAACAATCTTTCAAAACTTCTCATAATTACGGTAAGAAAACAGTTTCAGTTTTATTAATTTTGACCAGATCAGTTTTTAAAGGTTCCAGGTTCAAAGTTCAAAGTTTCAATTCCTTAAAATTGAAATCGATAAGATATTTCAGGCACAAACGATGAACCTTGACGTTGAAACCAAGAACCTCGAACATCAATTCAATGGAAATACTTGTATCAAAACCCGACCACAAATACGCTGCGGTAGCAGAGCGCATAGAACATCTTATTGATAATCGTGCAATGAAGGTAGGTGACAAACTTCCTTCTGTGCGTGCATTAAGCAAAGAGCAAGGAATAAGTTTAAGCACTGCGTTTCAGGCATACTACTTACTAGAAAGCAAAGGTCTTATTGAAGCGCGACCGCAGTCTGGCTACTATGTAAAATATTCACCAGAACATATTCTTGATCTTCCAAACGTAAGCGAGCCGGTTGACGATGCTGTGCCCGTGAGTGTGGATGATATGATCAACAGCGTGTACGTTGATTTGAATACGGATAAGCTTTTGAATTTTTCAATGGCCGCACCGTCTATCAACTTGCTGCCGATGGCGAAATTGAACAAAGCGATTATGCTTGCTATGCGCGAATCGAAATCAAGTTGTTTGAACTATGAACACATTCAAGGTAATGTAGCGCTTCGAAAACAAATTGCGCGACAAGCATTCAACTGGGGCGGTACACCAAGCGAAAATGATATTGTGGTTACAGCTGGAACGGTTGAAGCATTATCACTTTGTTTAAAAGCCATTACAAAACCAGGCGATGCTGTTGCGATAGAAAGTCCAACGTACTTTGCCATTTTTCAAGTGATGGAAAGTCATGGATTGAAAGTTGTTGAAATTCCGACTGATCCGATTGTGGGAATTGATTTAGAATATTTAGAACAAGCCATTCCACGATTTGATATAAAAGCGTGTTTGTTTGTGAGCAACTTTAATAATCCATTGGGCAGTTGTATTCCAGATGATCGAAAGAAACAATTGGTAGAGTTGTTGGCTAAAAAAGAAATTCCATTAATTGAAGACGACATTTACGGTGAATTGTATTTTGGAAAAACAAGACCAAAAACCTGTAAGTCGTTTGACAAAAAAGGATTGGTGTTGTATTGCGCTTCATTTTCAAAATCGCTTGCGCCAGGGTATCGCATTGGTTGGACTATTCCCGGTAAGTTTAAAGAAAAGGTAATTCGATTGAAACGCATGCACACCGTTTCAACAAATACTTTAGCACAAGCAGCGGTCGCAAATTTTTTAAGCAACGGAAGATTTGAGTTGCACTTACGTCACCTTAGAAAAGCATTGCACACGCAATCACTTCGCTATCTGCAATTGATCTCAGAATATTTTCCTGCCGATACGCGCATCACGCGGCCGCAGGGTGGTTTTGTTTTGTGGATTGAAATGAATAAAAAAGTGGATGCATACAAATTACACAAGCGAGCTTTGAAACAAAATATAGGAATTGCCCCCGGCCAAATATTTTCGTCACAAGGTAAATTCGAAAATTGTTTTCGAATTAGTTATGGAGAACCAATGAATCACAACATTGAAGAAGGAATAAAAAAATTGGGAAAGTTGATAGAGGACATGATGTAACTTCATTGACGAAATTTAAAGTATAGCTGTACAGATGTTGTGTAATTAGCGGCATGTGTAAAAACCAATTTCTTTATTGCCCTCATCGCCACCTTTCTCCCATTAGGAAGCACGATAAAAAAACTCGTAGAGATGACTTTAATTACTTAGTCAAATAAATTGTTTTTCCGCTCTTAGCAGATTCTCTTGCTGCAGATAAAATTTCAACAACAATTTCATTCACCGGAAAGGAAGATAAATCTTTCTCAGGTTTAATGTCGCCATTGATAACAGCAGACAGGTAAGTAAAAATATTTGCGCGCTGTTCTGGAAGCGAAATCAAATCAATCCATTTTTCTGTATTGGGTTGATCTGTAAAAACACTTTTCATTTTATTTTTGCTGTTCGCAATTAGCATTCCCTTTGTTCCGTAAACTTCAGTGTCTTTTCTTCCTGTAGTCCAATTCCAAGATGCTTGAATAATAGCCTGACATGTTGGATAGGTAAGAATGATACTCGCTTCATCATCTACCTTTGGATAGATTTCTGGTTTTAATTGCTGCGTAACCGCGGTAACAGATGTTGGTTTTTCTCCATCCATAAGCCACGTCATAATGTCGGCACCATAGCAGCCAAAGTCTATTAATGCACCTCCACCATTTTGAATGGGATCAGTAAGCCAATCCAAAAACTCTTTATTACAACCAATTTCTTTTGGCCCTTGATGTCCATCGAGGATAACTACTTTTCGAATAGTACCTAAACTTTTTTCGTTCTTTACCATGTCCCACATTTTTGCATGAGAAGGATACCACGTTGTTTCATAATTGGTTAGAAGTTGAATATTATTTTTTTTAACCAGCACTTGCATCTGCTTCAAATGATCCATGTTAACCGCCAACGGTTTTTCAACAATAACATGAATTCCTTTCGGTGCACAAATTTTTACAACTTCGAGATGTTGATAAATTGAGTTGAAAGCACACACTGCTTCTGGTTTTGTTTTTTTAATGAGTTCTTCAAGAGTAGCAAACCAAAGCGAATCGGGTAAGTTATGTTGTCTTAATAATCGCATGGCCAAATCCTTATTGGGTTCAGCAAATCCAACAATCAAAACATCATCTCTTTTTCCCATGTATTCAAAAACCTGATACACATGTGCGTGCGTCATGCCAGCAATGCCAACGCGTATAACTTTGGCTTCGGCAATGAATGATAGAGAGGAAAGAATAATTATGAATAGTATTGAGCGCATGATAATTTTTTTACAATTTTTAAAGGATTCGAAGTTCAAGCATGAGATCATCTTCCGGAAATTTCTCAATCAATTCAATTTTTTCTTCCATGAAGTTCGTCCTAATGGGGAGTAACTCAATCACAAAAAAAATAGAGTAGTAGTCTATACAAACAAAGTGCTTTCAAGGTAAGGTAATATTTATTTAGAGTTGCTCGTATAAATCGATCCTGAAAAAACTATTTCATTTAAAAAATGTAAACTAGAAGATTAGACAGGAATAATGCCCATCTTCTTCATCAGAAAGGTAGCATTCATTTTTTGTGCGAGGCCTGGCTTTAATTTATAATCGAACGAAAGCTGATCGTTTTCAATGTTTGCTTCAAAACAAAAATTCTTAATCTTCGATGGATATTGTGTTTCCAACTCGCCCAAAGCAAGATCGTGTGTGGCAATCAATGCAAGACATGGATGCGGAAGAAGTTGCTTCACTAACGCGATAGAACCTGATTGTTTATCGGTAGAGTTTGTTCCCTTCAAAATTTCATCAAGCAAAATGAATAATGGTCTATCGTTTCTCAATTCGTCCATAATGGTTTTGAGGCGATTGAGTTCGGCATAAAAATAGGATTGATGATCTTTCAACGAATCGGCTGTGCGCATTCCCGATCGCATGTTAATAATCGGGCAACGAAATTCTCTTGCGCAAACAGGTGCGCCACTCAATGCTAGAACAAGGTTAACACCGATGGTTCGAAGGAAGGTACTCTTCCCTGCCATATTTGCTCCGGTGATAATCAGCACCGATTGATTTTTACCTACCAAAACATCATTCGGAACACATTCATCGGGTTGAATTAATGGATGACCTAATTCTTTTGTTTCGATTGCAAGTTCTGAATCAATAGTGGGATAGGTAAAATGTGGATGATTAAAACTAAACGTGCCAATGCTACACAAAACTTCTGTTTCAGAAACGGCTTCAAGCCATGTTTTTAGATTTGATGCATTTTCATGTTTCCATTTTTCAAGATGATAGACACATTGTAAATCGTAAAAGAGCAAACTATTTACAACCAGTGTTGTCATTGCATTAAGTCGGGCATTGAGCGCACTTACCAACGAAGCCAATGATTTTACTTTTACATCAGCTTGTTGAGCACTCTCAGAAAGTTTCTTTAGGTGGACAGACGAAAATTTTTCCTGCTGCAGATAAAAAAGTAAGTGGGCATATTTTTGAAGAATGATTTTCTTTTTGCTAATGTATTCGTGAAAGGCATTTACCTTTTTGATATGAAAAGCAAGAATGGCCCACTGTGATAACGCAAATAAAATAGCAAGTGGTTTTGCCATAGCAATAAAAAAGGATGCTATAACCAGTGCTACTGTAATGAAAGAATAAATAGGCAGAAAATATTTGTAAAATGGTTTTGAGTATAAAAAGGAAGGTTGCTCTAACCAGGATAGCAATTGTTCGCGGTCGTGTACTTGCTCTTCAATCTCCATGCCTGCTGCCTGAAAGTGCTGACGAAAATCTGTTTTCGAGGTAAGCTCTTGAACAGAAACTTGCGTTGTTCTTATTTCTTCAGCGGAAGTTAAAGAGGCTGATAGCCTTTGTGCCATTTGCTTTCTTCCATGAATGGTATTGCAACGATTGATGGATTGATACAGCGAGCCATCACCAAAAATATCAAGATCGTGAGAATAAGGATGTATCGGATTTATGAATTCTACACCCGTTGAAAAACCAAAATGATTTCCTTTCACTGCTTCTGACTCTAGTGCATTTATTTTAACAAGGTTTTCTAAATGTGTTTTCTTTTGAAACAACGTTGCGTGCCACTTTACGAACACAATAAAAATGATCAGTAATACTAACTCAACATAAAAAAGTGAAGCGTTGGAAACGGCAAAGTAGAAGACAACAAGAAAAACAACAGCAATTAAAATTCGCAGATTCGATACTACATTGATTTTACTTTTGGCCTGATCAAGCAAAACAGTAAAGTCGTTTTTTCTTTTTTGGTAATACGGAAGCAATTCAGAGTGAATCATGAGATGACTAAAGTGTAAGAATAAATTTATAGTAAACCTTCAACGATGCGCATTACTTTTTCAAGCGCAAGTTGGTCACGTTCATCGAAGTCGTTCAGTACATCACTGTCAACATCAAGTACCAGCGCAACTTCATTATTTTTAAAGGCAGGTAAAACAATTTCAGATTTTGATGCAGCACTGCAAGCAATATGTCCGGGAAACTCATCTACATTGGGAACAAGAATTGTTTTCTTTTCTTTCCACGATGCACCACACACACCTTTCCCCAAATTAATTCGAGTGCACGCTATCGGTCCTTGAAAAGGTCCCAGAACCAACTGTTTGCCTTTCACAATATAAAATCCAACCCAGAAGAAATTCATGGTTTGTTTTAATGCCGCTGCAATGTTTGAAAGATTAGCAACTAAATCGGACTCACCATCAACTAGTGACTTGATTTGCGGAATAAGTGTTTCGTACCGTTCGTTTTTATTTGCTGTGGTAGATATGATGAGTTCTTCGGCCATGTGTTCAGAAAGGGTTTAGCAGTTAAAATTGAAAAAACGCAACACTGAATTAACTCTTCAATAACAAGTCGACTTCAATCTTAAGTTTGGGCAAATGATTTACTATAATTCCCCAAATGTTTTCATCAGAAATCGAATCATACGAATGAATGATCTGATTGCGAAGTCCTACAATTTTTCGGGCACTCGTTATTTCAACGGACGGATTCTCTTTAAGTATCCGATTTACTGCTTCGCCTATTATTTCCAAATCTCTTTCTATTGCCCTTTTTAGCATTGTATTATTTTGAAACGTATAGAAAGATTTTTCGCTCGACTGAAAATATTTTTCAATTTCAAAAATAGAAGTCTGGATATCAAACAACCACTTCTTTACCTTTTCATCCATAAATTAATTGCTTACTTCTATCTATTGACTGCTTTAAATACGGGTTCTTGATAGTTTGTTCCTCAAGCAGATCAACATCTCTTTTCAAAAGCGCACTAAGTTTTTCTTTAAAATCAAAATAATTATCGAAGTATTGTGCAACATCGATAGCACCAAACTTTACAACAAAATCCACATCACTTTCCGAATTAAACTTATCAGTAAGTACGGACCCGAAAGCATAAAGACGCTCAACACTGTGTTTTTCAGACAGGCTTTTGATCAAATCAATATGGTTTTGTGAAAGATTCATTTTTCAAAAATACTGAATTAATAAGCAACTACTGTTTCCAAATTTATTTTGGATGATAAATTTTCAGCGTGTCATTTAGTATTGATTCTTGTGAAACCAGATTTCCATGAAGACCCGGTGCATGAATACCTTTCGTAAAATTTTTATGCGATGTAAAAGTTCGTGCTTCGTCCCACAAATTTGCGTTAATAAAATAAGAAAGTGTTTGTGTGCCTCCCTCGATAATGATAGACTGAATCTTTTGCGTATATAAATCGCGTATCATGTTCTTTAAAAAATCTTCTTCATCTAAACGGATTAAGCTCAGATTTGGATGTTCTTCATGTTTGATAATATTGTAGCAAATAGTTTTTTGTGATTTGTCGAAAAGGTGAAGACGATCACTCAGTTTCAAAAAACGGTCAATGACGATACGAACTGGATTTCTTCCGGTCCAATCGCGAACGTTTAATTTAGGGTTATCGTGTGCCGCTGTTTTGCTTCCCACTAAAACGGCATCTTCTTCAGTGCGCCACTTGTGCACCAGTTGACGTGAATATTCGTTGCTAATCCATTTCGAATCTAAATTTTCACGCGCAATAAAACCATCGGCTGTTTCGGCCCATTTCAAAATGATATAAGGCCGTTGCTTTTCAATATAGGTAAAGAAACGTCTGTTGAATTCGCGACCTTGTTTTTCCAATACTCCAGTGATCACATCAATACCTTTTGCGCGAAGTCTCTTAATCCCTTCTCCGGCAACCAGCGGATTGGAATCCAAATTAGACACAACCACTTTTTTTACATTGTGACGAATAAGTAAGTCTGCGCAAGGTGGTGTTTTGCCTTCATGCGAACATGGCTCTAGATTTACATACAACGTGCTCTCTTTTAACAAAGATTTATCTTCAACCGATTCAATTGCATTTACTTCAGCATGCGGCCCACCATATTGTTGATGAAAACCTTCGCCAATAATCAGGTTGTTATGCACGATAACACATCCCACCATCGGATTTGGACTCACCCCGCCACGTCCATGAGCAGCAAGTTTCAGCGCCCGCTGCATAAAAAGTTCATCTGTGGTGTGATCGTGCTTTGTCATTCTGATTATACTTGCAAAGATTGTAAACTATGAAGAATTCCAAAGCCCTGTTTCACGATTTAGTTAAGCAAATTGTGCTGAACGAAGACCTGGCAGAAAAGCAGAGTATTATCTATCAACTGCTGGAAAATATTTTCAGGCTTACACATACCGATATCGTGGCTGAAAAACATATTGACATTACATCTTTTGAAATACAGCTATCAGACATACTAAAGCGAATTAATGCGCATGAGCCTCTTCAATATATTTTGGGCGAAGCATATTTCTATGGGCGAAAGTTCAAGGTAAATTCATCAGTGTTAATTCCTCGACCAGAAACCGAGGAATTGGTAAGTGTAGTTGTTTCGTACATTAAAAACAGAATAACGCATTCTGAAAAAAAAGAGGATTTAATAAAAGTGCTTGATATCGGTACAGGTAGTGGCTGCATACCTATATCGATTTGGCTCGAAAGTAATGATGTTACGGTATTCGCTGTGGACATCAGTGAAGATGCTTTAGAAGTTGCCAAACAAAACGCACTGCATCTACAAGCTGATGTTCAGTTTAGCACGTTGGATATTTTAAACGATGAAATTTCCTTTAACCATCTTGATGTGGTTATCAGTAATCCTCCCTACATTTCCATTGAAGAGAAAAATAACATGCGCAATAATGTTATTGATTTTGAACCACATCTTGCTTTGTTTGTTGAGGAACACGATCCATTAATTTTCTACAATGCCATTGCCATGAAATCAAAAAAAGTTTTAAATTCTGGAGGATTGTTAGCAGTAGAAATCAACGAGCGCTTCGGAAAAGAAGTAGCTGAAATTTTTATGCGAAACAATTTTCAAAACATCGAAATCATAAAAGATCTCTCGGGAAAAGATAGAATAGTAAAAGGCATATATTACTAATTAATACGCACACACTAAAACACTTTAAAACTTCTAAAATGAAATCTGCCACAGTCTCTTTCATTGGTTCGGGTAATCTTGCATGGCACCTTGCTCCGGCTCTAGACAATACTGATTTTGCTGTGCGCGAAGTATATAGTAAAAATCCTGCACACGCTGCTGCTTTGGTTGGTCGTCTATATGAGGCAGAGGTAAAGGCTACATTGGATTTTTCAACAAGCACTTCACGCATTTTTATAATTGCAACATCCGATGAAGCGATTAAACAAATCGCGCAAGAAATTATTCTTCCTGAAAACGCGATCTTAATTCACACCTCTGGAAGTCAGCCTTTAAGTTTGTTAGGGTATGCAGCAACGCCAAACATTGGTGTATTCTATCCTCTTCAAACATTTAGCAAAGAAAATAAAGTTGACTATAAGGAAATTCCGATTTTTCTGGAGAGTGAAAATAGCGATACAGAAAAAATGCTTCAGCACATGGCCAAAGCGATCAGCAAAAGCTTTTTTAAAATTACCTCTCACGAACGAAAGGCATTGCATGTTTCGGCTGTGTTTGCATCGAACTTTACAAACCACATGTTGTTGATCGCACAAGAATTAATGAAAGAGAATAATTTAAGTTTCGATTGGCTCAAACCGTTAATTGCAGAAATGATCAATAAGAGTTTAACGATGGGTCCAGAGAATGCGCAAACAGGTCCCGCGCGAAGAGGAGATTTTGAAGTGCTTGATAAGCATGTTGAATTTTTGAAAGGCGATAAACAAGTAGCAGAGTTATATCGCATGATTAGCCAGCATATTGTTGATCAATATCACGAAGGTGAAGTATAGAGAAAGGTAGTGACATCACTTACCCAATTGAAACGATTCTTTTCACTAAAAACATCATGACCTTCAAGCGGATATTTTATAAGCACTTTGTATCCTTTTAGATTCTTAAATATCAAATCAGTTTCTTCAACACTTACCCGGTCATCTTTTTCACCAAAAAGCAATAGTGCCGGACACGTTACTGATTTTGCGTACTCAGATGGATTGTGCGAAAAGGCCCAATAACCATTTTGTACTCCTCCCCAAAAACACAACATGCTCGCCATCGGGAAACTCGGAACATTCATCAATTTGAAACGCGCTTTTGTTGTTTTATATAACGAACCGAATGGGCATTCTATAATGATGGAGTGAACCAATAGTGGATAGTCCTTCATTGCTTTCAGAATGGCGGCTGAACCCATTGAAGTTCCAAAGAGTGTAATGTTTTTCTCTCCCTTTCCGGCAACATAATTTAAGCAGTCTTTTACTTGTTCGGCTTCCTTAAAGCCGACAGAAGTTCCTCCACCTTCTGAACCACCCGATCCCATAAAGTCAACGAGAAAAACATGATAGCCGAGGTTTAAAAATTCATCTGCTCTTTCAAGTAGAGATGATTTTTCGCCTGCATAACCGTGAAACATGAGTACGGTTCCTTTTGCATTTGGTGTTTTGATTTGCCAACACTCCAGCAACTCAGTACTCTGTAATTCTATCGTTTGATAATCGTGTGAAGGAAAACTTTTATTTTTCGGTTTGGGATTATCTATTCCCGTAACTAAAAGTTTTACCTTGGAAAATGCAGAAAGGTCTTTGGGGTCTTTTGTTCGGGACGAAACTTTATCTGTGAAATGTGTGAATTTATAGGCATGTTGATACGCAACGACATTCATTAAAATAAATAGAACGAACAATGCCCAGAAAAACCTACGTCTATTCATTATCTATCAAATTATATTTTCTACAAACGTCTATTTTGTAAAGCGTTAACTTTTCATCTCGTAACATCCGTTATCAAATAATTTTAAAGTTGTGAAGGTCACCATTTTTTTGGTGTATCGGAAGCACTAACTTTACCCTACAATCGAAAAATACATGTCATCTGATTTTAAGATCAATCGCAGGCCCAGACGAAACCGAAAAAGCGAAAGTATTCGCGCATTAGTAGAAGAGACAACGGTTACAACAAACGACCTTATCTTTCCTTTGTTTCTGGTAGAAGGTACAAATCAAAAAGTCGAAATTAATTCGATGCCTGGTATCTTTAGATTATCGACTGATTTAATGTTGAAAGAAATAGAGACGTGCTTATCATTAGGTATTCTTGCTTTCGATATTTTTCCGGCAGTTGAAGATCATCATAAAGATACAACTGCAACAAAAAGTTATGATCCTGATTTTTTTTATTTAAAGGCTCTGCGCGAAATCAAGAAGCAATTTCCGGAGGCATGCATTATGACGGATGTAGCCATGGATCCGTATAGTTCTGATGGGCATGATGGCTTTGTAAAAGATGGAAAAATTTTGAACGATGAAACCTTATCCATTCTAGGTAAGATGGCATTAGCACAAGCCGAAACCGGTATCGACATACTTGGTCCTTCTGATATGATGGATGGGCGCGTTGGTTATTTGCGTAAGGTATTAGATGAAAATGGTTTTACAGAAGTTTCAATTATGAGCTACACGGCTAAATATGCCAGTGGCTTTTATAATCCCTTTCGTGATGCGTTAGATTCTGCACCAAAGTTTGGTAACAAAAAAACATATCAGATGAATCCAGCAAATAAAAAAGAAGCGCTTATTGAAGCGCAGCTCGATCAGGAAGAAGGCGCTGATTTTTTAATGGTAAAACCTGCTTTAGCATA
>JBBRFY010000011.1:0-32449 GCA_038241205.1 Cytophagales bacterium | reverse complement strand
TGAGAATACGTGCATAAAAGTTTACGCTTCGTTTCTTGATGCACAAAGAATCTCAAACCAATAATCCCACGATTAACCATTAACGATTAACTGTTAACCTAACAACATGTTCTTCTTTCTCTCCAAGACATTGAATTACCTTGCTATGCCGCTCACCATTATCTTTTTAATGTTGGTGGCATCGGCATGGTTGCGCAATACGAAATGGAAGAAGCGATTGTTTTGGATTGCCTTCATTTCCCTTTTCATTTTCTCTAATGAATTTTTGTCGAACGAAGTAATGAATTTGTGGGAAGTAAAAACGAAACCCTATGTTTCCATGCGGCCACACGAAATGGGCATTGTATTAACGGGTGCAACAATACCTTTCTTAGAACCAAACGATCGCGTGTATTTTGCCCGTGGTGCAGATCGTGTAACCCATGCGGTGCAATTGTATAAAGTAGGTTTGATTAAAAGAATATTAATCAGTGGAGGTAGCGGCCGCTTGGGCGGTGAAGGCGAACCCGAAGCGGATAAATTTAAAGCCGCGATGGTGATGATGGGCGTTCCCGACTCATCTATTATTCTTGAAAACGCAACACGCAACACAGCGGAGTCAGCAGTAGAAGTGAAGAAGCTGTTGGATGATTGGAATATTAAAGCAGCAGATTGTTTGTTGATTACATCGGCCTTTCACATGAGGCGATCACTCGCGTGTTACAGACATCAGGGTGTAATGTTAGAATCTTTCAGCACCGATTTTTATGCGCATCCACGCTCATTCCATCTTGATATTTTACTGGTGCCAAAAGCAGAAGCCATGACGAATTGGAATAAAATTATAAAAGAATGGGTGGGCTTTGTGGCGTACAAATTTGCTGGTTACGTTTGAGCGATTCTCTTACTACCTTCTTCATGTCTAAGAGTGTTTGTGGCAAGCATATAGGTATTGCCTCGAAGCCAAAAGAACACTAAGGTTTAAAAGGCTACTAAAACAAATAATAACTGTCTGTTAAAATAACAATTCAATAGTTCCGTCTGGTATTTCGTGTTAGACTTCATTCATTGTAAAGCGAAATGAAAAAAATAATTGAACGCATTATGGTTATATTCCTTGCTATTGTTGCTGGCTTTGTGCTAGCAGTATTTATTTTTATAGACAACCTCAATTTGGCCGCATGCCAAGCGGAGCGCGAATTCGTTATTCGTTTCAGCAACGATTCTACAGCTGTCAATATGGATTTTGTTTGGGATAAAACTCAAGTGCGAGTACGTATCACTGTCCAATAATCTTTTCAACTTATTGAATCCTTCGGAGTTGGTTATGGTTAATAATCAGATCCCGAAGGATTTCTTATATAATACTATATGCAAATCTCAAATCTTTTAAAGAAGAAGCGTGTCATCATTCCAGCCGTATTGCTTTCGCTTGTAATAGCGTATTGGATTATCGGTCGTATTCAATATCGAAATAATGTAATGGACGTGGAAGAGTATGATCCCATCTCTACATTAGTTGTACCTAAACATGAATTGAAGCACGCAAAATATCCCTTCATTGATGTGCACAATCATCAATGGACAATGCCGATTCAGGATTTGGATAAGTTGATCAAGGAAATGGATTCGCTCAACATGGGTGTGATGGTAAACCTCAGCGGCTTCCGAGGAAAATTTTTAGAATGGTCGCTCGATAATGTAAACGAGAATTTCCCAAAGCGTTTTATCATTTTTTTAAATATCAATTTTGAAGACCTCGATGATAAAGGCTGGCCTGATGAGACATTAACGCTAATGGAAGAAGCGGTGAAACAAGGAGCACATGGTCTAAAAGTTTACAAAGGTCTTGGTCTTACTGATAAAGACAATGAAGGAAACAGAATTGCTGTTGATGATCCGCGCCTCGATCCCATCTGGGCAAAATGTGGCGCGTTAGGTATTCCGGTTTTGATTCACTCGGGCGAACCCAATTCATTTTGGAATCCGAAAGACAAACACAATGAACGTTGGCTTGAATTGAAAAAGAATCCTGATCGTTATCGTGATCCTTCAAAGTTACCTCCGTTCGAACAAATTATGGCCGAGCAACACAACGTTTTTAGAAAACATAAGAACACAAAATTCATTGACGCACATTTGGGTTGGTTTGGAAATGATCTTAATCGACTAGGAAAACTCTTTGATGAAATGCCAAATGTTTACACTGAACTTGGTGCTGTGTTGGCCGAACTGGGAAGACAGCCAAAAGCAGCGCGAGCATTTTTAATAAAATATCAGGATCGGGTTATGTTTGGAAAAGATACTTACAAGATGGAAGAGTATTACACGTACTTCCGTGTGCTCGAAACGGGTGATGAGTATTTCGATTACTATCGCAAGTACCACGCCCATTGGAAAATGTACGGTTTGGAATTACCGGATTCTGTTCTGAAAAAAATCTATTTTAAAAATGCGTTGAATGTTATTCCAGGAATTGACTCTACTCTTTTCCCTCTTCTGTAAAGAATTTATGTCTTGAGTCAATAGTCGATAGTCCGTTGACCATCGACTATCGACTAAAAACTATCTTATCATCAAAGCTCGTCTACTGTCTTCACATTATCATCCGGAATACGATCGATTAGTTTATTGTACGGATCAATACCCGCCTTCACTGGTTTTTTATCCACAACAAACTCAAGTGTATGTTCGCCAGGGGTGAGCCAATGTTTCTTTAGATAAAGCGGCATTTTCTTTTTCATGCCTTTTTCATTTTTACCTTCTACATCAAAAATTCCGATTTCAATTAAGTCTTTTCCTTTACTGGTTTCGATTTCTTTGCCTTGACCATCGTAATATATTTTCTTGGTTTGGACTGTCATCGTTACCTTATATTTTTCTCCTTCCAGTTTTTTGTACTCTGCCTTGGTGATTCTGTTTTCGTAAAGCGTAATTTTTTCGAACGCATCTTCAATAAAATACTTTATAGAATCAGGTGTGGCAGCTTTAATATAAGAGTACCATTCATTGGAAGTGGGAAACGGAGGTTTTTGTCTGAAGGCTGCCGTATCAGCGAACTTTTTGAACGCCCTATTCAATTGGTCTTCACCAATTAAATCTTGTAAGGCGTAAAGCACCAACGATCCTTTGCTGTACCAGATATAATCGCGACTATCGTTATCGAGTAAGGTTGCTTCAAACTTATCTTCGCCCGAACGGCCACGTAGGTATCGGTCAAGTGCATACTTTAAGAATTTCTGCATGCAATCTTTTCCATATGTATGGCTCAGTACCATCATGGCAGAATACTCTGCCATCGATTCTGAAATTTGATTTGCCCCACGCGTTGCACTTGGTGTTACCTGGTGTCCCCACCATTGATGCGCAACTTCGTGCGCTGTTACATAAAATGCATAATCCGTATCATCAACATCACTGAAATCACCTACCCATCCGAAACTTTCTGAATAGGGTACAGTATTCGGAAAGGATTGTGCGAAAGATGAATACCGAGGAAATTCCAGTATGCGCATTTGTTTGTATTGATAAGGCCCGAAGCTTTTCTCGAAATAATCAAGCGAAGCTTTTACCGATTTTACATAGCGATCTAGATTGTAGGTATGTGTAGGGTGATGGAAGATTTCAATGCTCACCTCTCTTCCGTCAGGGCTTTTCCATTTATCGTGAAGTACGGCATAACGTGCGGAAGATAGATTGAAGAATAAATCCATCTCGCCATCCATTTTGTAGTGAAAGTATTTGCGGCCATTCTCTTCCCATTCTTTTTGAATGTAGCCCGGAGCTACAGCAATCTGATCTGGCTCTGTACTGACAACGGCTTCAAAGGTCACGTAGTCTGCATCATCATTGAATAATAAATTACTCAACCCAAACGGATCGGTTTGTGGTGGCGCACTCCATTCTTTTTTAGGCAGGCCATATTTTTTTCTATCCTTATCACTTGACATCGGATCGCCTGGATAACCAAACGATGGAAAAACTCCCAGATCAAAGAAGGTACCATTGTATACGATCTCGCGACCAACACCACTATTGGGAAAGCCTTTGTAACGAGCATCCATCGTAATTTCTAATTTCATCGTATCATGCGGATGCATAGTTGTTGGCA
The DNA here is from genome assembly GCA_038241205.1 of Cytophagales bacterium. Classification (GTDB taxonomy): domain Bacteria; phylum Bacteroidota; class Bacteroidia; order Cytophagales; family Cyclobacteriaceae; genus Chryseolinea. The sequence goes on along the minus strand of JBBRFY010000011.1, from coordinate 28,359 downwards.
TTTGATACATGTAGAATCGATTTACTTTATCCTCCAGTATCATTTTCAGTTCTTTACCATCGATGGTCAGTTTCTCGATGGTTGTTTTTGCAATGGCACTTCCGATATTGAGAATAAGGGAATCAATTGGTTTTGAAGTTTTATTCACAATGGTAAATATGCCCGATGCTTTTGTATACCGTTCGCTTGGAAAGATATCGACATTCACTTTTACATCCGTTATCTTGGGTTGAGCATTAAACTCGTATTTTTTATAACTCTTTTCGAAATCTGCACTGATCTGTTTACCTTCTTTGGACGTACGATACACGTTCAATACACTAACGTTGTAATAAATGAATGCTCCGCATCCGAGCCATGCAATGGTGAAGAAGGTAAGTCCTGCCGCTGATTTTACATTGAGTCTTTCCTTTGCCAGTTTCCATCGCGATTTGAAACTGGATTCGGCACCGCGGTTCCAAAATAAATTTCCGATGATGAGAAAAACAATTCCAAGACTTAACCAATATGCATTAAACCACAAAATGGACTTTAGGAAATGTCCAAATCCATTCATATCTGAAATTACATAATTCGGAATGTAGCTGTAGAAGAAAAGATTGTAATCCAACTCGGCAAAATTACGAATGCCAAACAGCGCTACCCAAATACCGATGGAGACGACATGCCCCAGAAATTTATTATTCACTAAAATATGAACAATGAAAGCCAGCATTACTAGTTCAATGTATTCTGGAAGTTCGATGAGGTAGAGATCTGTAAAATACATACCGAACTCAAAATTGAAATATCCCTTTAACACTTGATTAAACACACCACACACCAGTACCAAATGCACCAAGACGAGACTGATTAATAGCAATGAAATAAACTTCGAACCATACATTACCCAGTTTGGAATAGGTAATGCATCGGAGATGTTGGAATAGTTTACACTCTTATCGCGATGCACCACTTCACCCGTATAAAAAATAATAATAATGAAAACGAAAATGATGTAGTTAAAATCTTTCACCTCCAACATATAGTAGGTAAGCGGCAAAGAAGGCGTACCATAAATGGGAGAACCAAACCAACCATCTAAAAACAAGAAAAGAACACCCGCTAAAAGTATGGCGATGAAATAAAAATCCTTGATCACGTTTTTAAATTCAAGCCACGAAAGCCTGAACATTTTATTTATAAAGATGGACGGTGAATACAATTTGTTGATGATTGGCAGATCGGCCAATGAACGTCCCTTCTTTTCAACTACTTCATCCTTCTTTATTTTCCCGGAAGAAACTTCCAGCATGCTGCGGAATGAAAACTTAAAAAATGTAAACGCGAAAAGAGCAAGACTGAACCCGACCCATAAGATCCTGTTCCATAAAAAATTTCCTTCAAGTGGAATCAGCATTACGTTTTGCTCTGCGGGGGTCCAGTATTTGGTTGCGTTAGTGTATGTTGTGAGCGCGAACGGATCGAGAATATCAACCAAAGTTTTATTGTCGAGGTCTTGCGTTAGGGCAATGGTTAAGAGATAGCCTACAAAAAGTAAAACACTGGCAACATAAGTAACAACAATTTTTCTTGTGAGGGCAACTAGCGAAAAGAATATAGTGCCGGTTAAAAATAAGTTGGGTAGGCTCAGCACCAACGTGTTGTATAGGTAATAGTAAGGCACCACCGGCCCAAATTGTTCGGGTTCAATTTCGCCAGTCACAACTCCTAATGGCCCTCCCAGCAATGTTCCAAAATGATATCCCAAACTAATGAGAACAAGAATGACGAACGATCCCATGAACCGGCCCATTAAGTATGATCTCTCATTGATAGGGTAGGTAAAGAAGTAATCTTTGGTGTTGTATTCAATATCCCGATAGATTGGAACTCCCATAATCGCAGACGCCATCAGCATTTCAAAAATACTCATCACCAATAAAAACTGTCCGATGGCATAGGATGAGTTGACATAAACTTTCTCGGAGGCTGGGCCATCACCGTAAATGCCGTTGATGAAGGCAAATAAGAAAAGAATTCCGAAGTAAGCCCACGTTGCCGGGCGCTTAAGTCTATACTTAATTTCGAATAGAAATATTTTTAAAAACATAATAGTTGTGTTGAGGTAGAGAAATTAAACCGTTACAATATCCATCTTCTCTGAAATTTTCGAGAAGTATACATCTTCAAGTCCAGCTTCAACAGCTTTAAAACTTTCATCCGGACGAATGTCGGACACAACATGTATTTGCGTTTTGCCTAATTTTAACTGTGTAGAAATTACCTGGAAGGAATTCCGGTACACGGTCATCTCACTTTTCTCAATACTCTTCTGCCATATTTTTCCTTGCATCGATTCAACCAGCTCATTTGGATTGCCATTGGCAATCACTTCGCCCAAACAAATAATGGCCATGTCGCTACAAAGATTTGTTACATCTTCCACAATGTGAGTGGAGAGAATAACAATGGTGTTCTCGCCAATCTCACTCAATAAATTATAAAAACGATTTCGTTCAGCCGGGTCGAGACCTGCTGTCGGTTCATCAACAATGATCAGTTTAGGATTTCCAATCAACGCCTGCGCAACACCAAACCGTTGTTTCATACCTCCTGAAAAAGTTCCAATATTTTTACTCTTAACATGCGCCAGGTTTACCTTCTCCAATAACGTGGCAACAATTTCTTTGCGTTGTTTTTTATCAACAATTCCTTTCAGGTCAGCAATATGATCAAGCATGGTTTCGGCAGTAACGCGCGGATAAACACCAAACTCCTGAGGTAGGTAGCCTAATATTTTACGCACTTCATGTTTTTGATTTAACACATCTAAATCACCTAGTTTAATCGAACCACTATCAGCCTCTTGTAAAGTAGCGATGGTTCGCATGAGCGAAGATTTACCGGCACCATTGGGGCCAAGTAAACCAAACATACCTTGGTCGATAGTGAGAGAAATGTTTTTGAGTGCCTGAACTCCATTCGAGTAGGTCTTGCTGAGATTTTCGATGACAAGCTGCATAGGTTTATATTGAGTTGTTTGAAAAGAGACGTTGAATATAAATAAAAGTTACCGAGGTGAAATAGGGTGCCTTTCGAAATAGAGTTAATTTATCACCTCATTTGAAATTGGGTATAACTTACTCATCGGCATTTTTGGGGGCCTGAGCTTATCCTTCTCAGAACCTGAAACTTTGAACTTGAAACCTTGATCCAGTCCTTAAACCTTGCACTTCAAACCCGAAACTTTGAACTGTTATTTTGCTATTTTCGTCCCTGAATCTGAATTAATAAAGATATGAGCCAAAACAGACCAATTTCCAATTTTATTGAGAAGCATTATCTGCACTTTAATGCTGCCGCCCTGGTAGATGCTGCCAAAGGATATAAAAAACACATTGCCGATGGCAAAAAAATGATGGTGACTCTGGCCGGTGCCATGAGTACAGGCGAGCTGGGAATCAGTTTTGCTGAGATGATACGCCAGGATAAAGTGCAGATTATTTCGTGCACAGGTGCCAATCTCGAAGAAGATATTATGAACCTGGTAGCGCACTCGCACTACAGACGCATACCCAACTATCGTGATCTTACTCCTGAACAAGAGTGGGAATTATTACAAAAACATTTAAACCGTGTTACGGATACCTGTATACCGGAAGAGGAAGCATTTCGCAGATTGCAATCGCATTTGTTTAAAGTGTGGAAAGATGCTGAAGATAAAGGTGAGCGTTTGTTCCCGCATGAGTTTATGTTCCGCATGATTAACAGTGGTGACTTGAAACAATATTATGAGATCGATCCGAAAAATTCGTGGATGATTGCAGCGGCAGAACGCAACATGCCGATGGTTGTTCCGGGTTGGGAAGATTCTACCATGGGAAATATTTTTGCTTCGTATGTATTGACAGGCGAGCTGAAGGCGTCAACGATGAAATCAGGAATTGAATACATGGTGTGGCTTGCAGACTGGTATACACAAAATGCAGGCGAGCATGGCATCGGCTTTTTCCAGATTGGTGGAGGTATTGCCGGTGATTTCCCAATCTGTGTTGTGCCGATGTTGCATCAGGATTTGGAACGTACAGGTGTTCCGTTCTGGAGTTTCTTCTGCCAGATCAGTGATTCAACAACAAGTTACGGTTCATATTCAGGTGCTGTGCCAAACGAAAAAATAACGTGGGGGAAATTAAATATCGATACACCGAAATACATTATTGAAAGTGATGCGACTATTGTAGCGCCACTTGTATTTGCATATGTGCTCGAATGGTAAGATAATTAACTGCAGAGGACGCGGAGGTACGCAGAGGATTTTGCAAAAGCAATAGAGGGCTACCCTCGTTTGTAGGGTCTGAATTTTAAGATAAATTAACTCTGCGTTTCTCTGCGTCCTTTGCGGTAAAAAAAATGAACGTTAGCCATGGAAGAAAATAAAATTTCAGATAAGGTAATTGGATGTGCCATTCAGGTGCATCGGGAACTTGGAGCTGGTCTATTAGAATCTTCCTATGAAGCTTGCCTTTATTATGAGTTGGTACAATCTGGTCTATTTGTTGAAAGGCAAAAACCACTTCCTTTAATTTATAAAGAAGTAAAACTGGATTGTGCATACCGCATTGATTTGCTAGTAGAAAACAAAGTGATCATTGAAGTAAAAGCGGTTGAGTCGCTACACGATATTCACATGGCTCAGATATTGACGTACCTTAAACTCACAAACTGTAAACTTGGGCTGCTCATTAACTTTAATGTCACCTTATTAAGATATGGAATCAAGAGAGTAGCGAATAAACTTTAAAAATAAAATACTTAACCGCAGAAGAAATTAACCGCAGAGGACGCAGAGTTTCGCAGAGGGCCTGATGGAAGAATTGCATTACACCAAATCATTCAAAGAACTTTTTATGTGGTACAACACTAAAAAATTAGGAGACTTTAACTCTGCGTTTCTCCGCGTCCTCTGCGGTTAAAAATAGAGAAGAATTATAATGAACTTAGACCTACACCTTCGCACCGAAATACAAAAAGCTATTCAAGCTGTTTTCCAACAGTCGATAGAACAACTACAACTACAACCTACCAATCAGGAGTTTGAAGGTTCGCATACATTAGTTTGTTTTCCGCTCACTAAAATTTCACGTAAGGGTCCGGAAGAAACAGCGAAGATGCTGGGCGAATACCTTGTTCAACACTCGGGTATGGTTGATCGCTTCAATGTGGTGAAAGGATTTTTGAATTTGGTGTTGAAAGATCAAATTTGGGTAAAGGTATTTCAATCCATTTATGCGAATTCAAATTATGGTCAGCTTCCTGCGAATGGAGAAGAGATCATGGTGGAATATTCTTCACCCAACACCAACAAGCCTTTACACCTTGGTCATTTGCGAAATAATTTTCTGGGATACAGTGTGGCTGAAATTTATAAAGCAAATGGTTATACAGTTCACAAAGTACAGATCATCAATGATCGCGGCATACACATCTGTAAGTCGATGGCCGCATGGAAACTTTTTGGAAATGAAGAGACGCCAGCAAGCGCAGGTATTAAAGGAGATCATCTTGTTGGAAAATATTATGTAGAGTTCGATAAGAATTACAAAGCGCAAATGAAGGCGCTTGTTGAAAAAGGTGTTGACGAGAAAGAAGCAGAGAAGCAAGCACCCATTATGCAGCTCGCTGTTGCGATGTTACAAAAGTGGGAAGCAAAAGATGAAGAAACGGTCGCGTTGTGGAAGACCATGAATGGTTGGGTGTATTCCGGATTTGAATCTACCTACAAACGCATGGGTGTTGATTTTGAAAAACTATATTATGAATCGGATACCTATCTCTTAGGAAAAGAAGAAGTAATGCGCGGGTTGGAAAGCGGAGTGTTCTTTAAGAAAGAAGATGGATCCATTTGGGTTGATTTAACTTCCGATGGATTAGATCAAAAAGTGTTGCTGCGTTCGGATGGAACTTCGGTTTACATGACGCAGGATATAGGTACAGCTATTCTTCGCTTTCGAGATTTTCCAAAAATATCAGGACAGGTTTATACAGTAGGTAACGAACAAGAGTATCACTTCAAGGTATTGTTTCTCATTCTCGCGAAGCTCGGTTATGAATGGGCGAAACATTGTTATCATTTATCATATGGTATGGTCGACTTACCTACAGGGAAGATGAAATCACGAGAAGGTACCGTTGTGGATGCCGATGATTTGATGGAAGAAATGGTTCGCGAAGCCGACAAGCAAACGCGTGAACATGGAAAACTGGAAGACGTTAGCGAAGAAGATGCAAAAGCATTATTCGAAATGATTGGATTAGGTGCGTTGAAATTTTTCTTATTAAAAGTAGATCCAAAAAAACGTATGCTGTTCGATCCGGCAGAGTCAATTCAATTGCAGGGATTTACCGGACCTTTTATTCAATATACACACGCGCGTATCAAAGCGATCATCCGCAAGGGAGATAGCATGAACATTTCGGTTCAAACAAATGATCTCAAAGACATACCATCGTTAGAACCTGCCGAGCGCGATACTGTACAATTGCTCAGTCAGTTTGAAAGCAAGGTAATTGAAGCAGCAAAAGATTATTCTCCTGCCGTCATCGCGAATTATGCATTTGATCTCGCGAAAGGATACAATCAGTTTTATCAGAACATTCCGATCTTCAATGAAACGGATAACGCAAAACTGAAATTCAGAATTGCTTTGTCGCACTCTGTTGCCCGTGCCATTGAAAAAGCGATGAAGATGTTGGGCATTTTGGTGCCAGAGAAAATGTAATTATTTCCCGTTAAACCTTTTCTTTCTAGACACGTCTAACGCGGCATGCTAGAAAAATTAAATCATTTATATAATCGATTGGGTTTTGGTGTACCAATAACTTTAAAAGATTCCGTTCCGCAAGAGCGTTTTGATATCGATAAAATATTTGCTGATCGTGCAAAAGAAAAACCCCTCCACCTTGTAGAGAAACCGCAAGTCAATGTTGATGAAATGAAGAATTCATCAGACGAGGTACGAAAAAAGAAACGCCAAAAATCGCGGACAGAAATAATTAAGCTCAATGGCGCATGGGCAAATCAAATGACTTTTACGGACACATTCATTCGTGAAAAGATGTCCTTGTTTTGGCACGATCACTTTGCCTGCAGAATTCAGATTCCATATTTGGTGCAGCAACAAAATAACACCATTCGTAAACTCGCGCTTCGTTCTTTTCGAGAATTACTTTTAGCGATATCAAAAGATGCGGCCATGTTGCAGTTTTTAAACAATCAACAAAATAAGAAAAGTAGTCCGAACGAAAATTTTGCGCGAGAGGTAATGGAACTCTTCACGTTAGGCAGAGGTAATTATTCGGAGAGCGATATAAAAAGCGCTGCACGATCTTTTACGGGCTGGGCATTTAATTCGGTGAATGGACAATTTGTTTTTCGCCCGCGAACACATGATGATGGTGAGAAAGAATTTCGCGGCAAGCGTGGAAATTTTACGGGCGAAGATATTATAGCAATGATATTAGAGGATGCAAAGACGGCTCGATTCATTACTGAAAAAATATGGAATTACTTTGTGAGTACAGAGATACAAGACGAAGCCATAATTTCTACACTTGCTTCTGAATTTTACAAATCAGATTACTCGATTGAGAAATTATTAAAATCCATTTACAGTTCAGATTGGTTTTATGATGCTCGTTTTACAGGCAATAGAATAAAATCTCCAGTCGAATTATTAGCGAGTATTCAAACCCATACCAATGGATCATTTGATGATGTTGCGTCTTCTGTTTTTGCACAGCGTGCATTAGGCCAAATTCTTTTTTATCCTCCTAATGTTGGTGGGTGGCCTTCAGGAAAAGAATGGATCGATAGTTCTAGTTTAACCTTTCGCATGTCGCTGCCTTCTATTCTTTTTCGTGACGCAGAAACAAATTTTGAGGCGAAGGATGATGGTGATGTAAACAATCTGACAAACGATGTGACGAAATCAAAAATTAAATTCACTGCCGATTGGAATGCAATTGCTAATCGGTTTACAGAGAAAAATACGGTAAGCACATTGCAAAAAATAGAATCTTTTCTGTTAGCGCGTGCTGCAACGCAAGAGAATAGAAAACTAATAGAACAGCATGCTGGCAATAGTAGCACGGAAGTGGAATTTGTAAAGCGAGCGTTCACCAGTTTTATTTCATTACCTGAATATCAATTAAGCTAATCTATGAAAACATCACGTAGAGATTTTCTGAAACAATCGAGCCTTGCAACGGCAGGCACATTGCTTATTCCTGGATTTTTGAAAGCATTCGAAAATAGACCATTGCAATTGGGTGATAAGAAATTAGTGGTACTTCAGTTTTCGGGAGGCAATGATGGATTGAATACCATTATACCTTATCGTAATGATCTGTATTATCAACTTCGGCCACAGCTCGGCATTGCCGCTGATAAAGTCTTAAAAGTATCCGATCAATTGGGGTTCCACCCCGCATTGGCTAAACTTCGGCCTCTTTACGATCAAGGTTATATGGGAATATTAAACAATGTTGGGTATCCTAATCCTGATCGTTCACACTTTCGCTCTATGGATATTTGGCAGTCGGCCAGTGATTCAAAACACTATTTAAATACGGGTTGGCTCGGCCGATATCTTGACGCAAGTTGCAAGGATTGCAATGTTGGTCATCGCGCAATTGAGATTGATGATATGCTAAGCCTGGCGTTGAAAGGTGAAAAATATAAAGGTATGGCATTAAAAAATCCAAAGAAGTTGCACGATGAACTTCATGGAAATTTATTTAAGAAGTTGGGTGATAAAAATAGTGCGAGCACGATGGAAGATCCATCCATGTCGTATCTCTATAAAACTCTTGCCGAAACAATTTCGTCAGCCGATTATATTTATTCAAAGTCGAGTGTGAAGCAATCGTCCATTAATTATCCCGAAACGGAATTTAGTGCGCGATTAAAAACCATTGCGCAATTAATTTCATCGGGCATCGATACGCGTGTGTACTACGCATCGCTATCCGGATTTGATACGCATGTAAGGCAAGCTCCTGCCCATGAAAGATTATTAGGTGTGTATGCTGATGCAGTTCATGCTTTTGTAAAAGATCTTGAAACGACTGGCGATTTTGATAATGTAGTCATCATGACTTTCTCAGAGTTTGGACGCAGAGTTTCTCAAAATGCAAGTCAGGGAACTGATCATGGCACAGCGAACAATGTTTTTTTGATGGGAAAATTTTTAAAACAAAAAGGGTTTATAAACGAAACGCCAGATTTGCATCTTCTCGATCAGGGAGACTTAATTCACACCGTTGATTTTAGAAGTATATACGCCACACTACTTGACAAATGGTTGCAGGCGGATGCGAATGCAATACTCGATGGCCAATTTAAGAAGTTAGGATTTATTTGATGCGTCCTCTGAGTAAGCATAAACTTTTTGATAGCTTCGCGGTTAGACTATTAAATTTGATCTTATGAAAACAATACTAGCACTGCTGTTCATGACTTTAGTTTCTGTTCCATCTCTTTACGATTTTAAAATGACCTCCATTGATGGAGCGCAAATTGATTTTTCAAAATATAAAGGAAAGACATTATTGATTGTGAACGTAGCATCAAAGTGTGGGTACACTCCTCAGTACGGAGATCTTCAAAAACTGCAAGAAAAATATGGAAGCAAAGTTACCATCCTTGGGTTCCCGGCAAACAATTTTGGCGGACAAGAGCCGGGATCGAATTTGCAGATCGCTGAATTTTGTGAAAAAAATTATGGGGTATCCTTTCAAATGTTTGAAAAAATTTCCGTGAAGGGAGATGACCAACATCCCCTTTATAAATTCTTGAAAGAAAAAACAGGACAGGAGCCCACTTGGAATTTCTGCAAATACTTAGTGAAGCCAGATGGTACCGTCACTTTTTATCCATCAAAAGTTAGTCCGCTTGATAAGGAAATAACCGATGCGCTTATTTAAAATTGTAATAGGTATAATAATCTTTATGGGCTTAGCTGCATTTATTTCTGAGAAACTCTCTATTGCCAAAAAAAATGATTCGGTAAAAGGAAGTATATATGATTTTAAAATCAATTCTATTGATGGACATGAAATTGATTTTCAACAATTCAAAGGCAAGTCTATTTTGATTGTAAACACGGCATCCAAATGTGGATACACGCATCAGTATGAAGATCTTGAGAAACTTCATGAACAGCATAGCGATAAGGTAATTGTACTTGGGTTTCCAGCCAATAATTTCTTGTGGCAAGAGCCCGGGTCAAATGATGAGATCGCTTCTTTTTGTCAGAAGAATTATGGCGTAACGTTTCAGATGTTTGAAAAAATATCGGTGAAAGGAAAAGATAAACATCCATTATACAAATGGCTTGAAGCAAAAACAGGACAATCGCCTTCGTGGAATTTTTGCAAATACATCGTGAGCAAAGATGGCGCTTCCGTTAAATTCTTTTCTCAAAAGGTAGAACCGTTGGATTCGGCAATTGTAGATGCGATCTTGAAGTAAAGAAAATTTCATGCAAAGGCACAAAGTAAATGCCGCAAAGAGCGCAAAGAAATCCAGCGAGAATTTTAGCAATACCTTTAATGCCTTTCCTTTGCGTTCTTTGTATTTAAACCTTCGCGCCTTTGCGTGAAAGCATTTATTTGCGCAAGGAATCAAGTATTCTGAAGTAAGAAAAATTTCACGCAAAGAGCGCAAAGAAATCCATCCATCATTATTCGTGATAACCTTTAATCCCTTTCCTTTGCGTTCTTTGTATTTAAACCTTAGCGTCTTTGCGTGATTTGTATTTATCCTTCACCATGAACCAATCTCTCAGACAAAAATTATTCAATACCTGTCTCGATTATGTAAATCTTCGAATCGATACAGCAAAACAAGCTATGGCCAATGCACAAGCATCTGCCAATGCAGAGGAAAAAAGTAGTGCCGGAGATAAGTATGAAACTGGCCGGGCTATGATGCAGATTGAACGCGACAAAGCTGCGCAACAATTGAACGAAGCAATGAAACTGAAACAGGTATTGGATCAAATCAACAATACTGAAGTACGACAAAGTGTCGTTTCATTGGGCAGTGTTGTCATTACTTCTTCATCTCCTTATTTTTATGTTGCCATCAGTGCAGGTAAAATGCAGATCGATGAAGTAGAATACATCGCACTTGCGCCTCAATCACCCATAGGTAAATCATTATTGAATCTAAAGGTGGATGATACTTTTGATTATAATAAGAAGACGTGCACAATAATTGAAATTTTATAAAGTTTACATCATTGCCCCCATTGCGGGATGGTGTCATATTTTGTGTCTGCTCTTCGAAGTTCCCGTCATTGCGAGGAACGAAGCAATCCCCATACTACGAAGTGCATAAATAAAGACGCAGTGATGTTGAGCGATTTTAGATTCGCTAAATATATAATCGTTTTGTCGCATTGTATAGGGAGGGGATTGCCACGTCAGCATAAATATTAATTCTATTATATTCGCCCGTGAATTTTATCGTATGAACGTAAAAGCATTAGTACAAGCATTTCGATTACGAACATTGCCCCTGGCACTTTCTTCCATTGCAATGGCCGGTTTTTTAGCGGCAACAGCACACGCCTTTCGATGGGATATTTTTTTATTGTGCGTAACCACCACCATCTTTTTGCAAATATTATCCAACCTTGCTAACGACTATGGCGATTCCATTCACGGTGCTGATAGTGTTGATCGAAAAGGGCCGCAACGCGCTGTTCAAAGTGGCACGATTTCACCCGAAGAAATGAAACTGGCTGTTATTGTTTTTGTGTTTTTGTGTTTGGTGAGTGGTATCTCTTTACTATGGGTTTCTTTTGGAATAAATTGGAATGCTATTTTCTTTTTTCTAGGCCTTGGTATCTTATGCATTCTGGCGGCCATTGCCTACACCGTTGGCAAAAGACCGTACGGATACATTGGTCTCGGTGATTTTTCAGTTCTGATTTTCTTCGGCCTCGTGGGTGTTCTCGGTTCTCAATACCTATTCACTCAGCAATTTGTAAACGTTGATATTTTACCTGCCCTTAGCTGTGGCTTCTTTTCCATTGGCGTATTGAACCTAAATAATATTCGCGATATCGAATCAGACCTCAAGGCCGGTAAGTATTCTATACCCGTTCGTATTGGTCGTGATAAGGCTATTGTTTATCATTGGTTTTTATTGTTGGGTGGTTTGTTTTGCGCCCTTGTTTATTCGCTACTTACCTATCAATCACCCTGGCAATTCCTCTTTTTGCTAACCGCCCCATTGTTTATTCGCAATGGTTTGATTGTTAGTCGCAAGCCCTCAAACGAGCTTGATCCTTACCTAAAGCAAATGGCGCTGTCGACTCTGGCTTTTGTGTTGCTTTTTGGTATTGGCCTGTTACTAAGCTAACTCTCATAAGTTGCCGGTTGCCAGTAACCGCTTTGTGCTCAGCAGAAAAATGACACACGAGGTATCCGGCAACTGGCAACTGGTCACTGGAAACTGGTAACTTCTTTTGATTATGCCGAGATTGTTCTTCCATCCAAAAATTACTGGTTTATCTTTGCGGAATGTCACAACAAATTCTCATTCTCGATTTTGGTTCTCAATACACGCAGCTTATTGCCCGCAGGGTGCGCGAGTTGAATGTTTACTGCGAAATTCATCCATTTAATAAGATTCCACCGCTTACTTCTGATATAAAAGGGGTTATCCTATCCGGAAGCCCATGCTCGGTTCGAGATGCTGAAGCGCCAAATGTTGATATCAAACAGTTTGAGAAAATCCCGGTTTTGGGAGTTTGTTATGGCGCTCAACTCATTGCTCACCAAAGTGGGGGCGAGGTACTGCCATCGCATATGCGCGAATACGGCCGTGCTCGATTGACAACGGTAGATCATCACAACGAACTTTTAAAAGAAATTACACTCGACTCGCAGGTTTGGATGTCGCATGCCGACACCATTGCTTCTGTTCCTGAATCATTTGATATTATTGCCAGCACACCGTCAGTCAAGGTGGCAGCGTATAAAGTAAAAGATAAAGCCATTTATGGAATTCAATTTCATCCGGAAGTTACGCACACAACAGAAGGTAAAAATCTGTTGAGAAATTTTGTGGTGCACATTTGTGGATGCGCACAAGATTGGACAGCCGATCAGTTTGTTGAAGCAACCATCGATGAACTTAAAACGAAACTAGGTAACGATAAGGTGGTGATGGCGCTTTCAGGCGGTGTCGATTCTACTGTTGCAGCGATCTTGGTTCACAAAGCCATTGGTAAAAATCTTCATTGCATTTTTGTTGATAACGGCTTGCTTCGTAAAAATGAATTCGAACAAGTATTGGATTCATACAAACACATGGGGCTAAACATTAAAGGTGTTGATGCAAAAGAAAAATTTTATACAGCCTTAGTAGGACTTGAAGAGCCGGAAGCCAAACGAAAAGCGATAGGGAAAACTTTCATTGATGTATTCGATGAAGAATCTCATTTACTTACCGATGTAAAATGGCTTGGCCAAGGAACCATTTATCCTGATGTGATTGAATCCGTTTCAGTGAATGGTCCTTCACAAACTATTAAGTCGCACCACAATGTTGGCGGACTTCCAGATAAAATGAAACTCAAAATTGTTGAGCCGCTCAATACCTTGTTTAAAGATGAGGTACGTGTTGTTGGTAAAACATTGGGGATCGATCCCACAATTTTAGGCAGACATCCTTTTCCTGGGCCGGGTTTAGGAATTAGAATCTTAGGCGACATCACTGCCGACAAGGTAAGAATACTGCAAGAGGTAGATTTTATTTTTACATCGGGCTTGCGCGAACATGGTTTGTATGATAAGGTGTGGCAAGCGGGCTCAATGTTGTTGCCTGTGCAGTCTGTTGGTGTAATGGGCGATGAGCGAACGTACGAACGCGTTGTTGCCTTGCGTGCCGTAACCAGCACCGATGGCATGACAGCCGATTGGGCTCACTTACCGTACGATTTTTTAGCAACGGTATCAAGTGATATTATCAATAAAGTAAAAGGTGTTAATCGTGTTGTATATGATATCAGCTCGAAGCCACCGGCAACTATTGAGTGGGAATAAAACTTGTTTCAGGTTCCAGGTTCAATGTTCCAGGTTGGCGACTTTGAAACTTGGAACTTGGAACTTGGAACTTGAAACTTGGAACTTGAAACTTTGAACCTTGAACAACTACTATGGATAAAAAAATAGTCTTCGTTTTTCTAGTCTCTACATTTATCGTAAATCTTGCGTTCGCGCAGGTCGATTATAATAAGCAATACTTCAACGCCAAAATATTATATAGAGAAGGTAAGTATAATTTGGCGATGGCAAGTTTCAAGCCCTTAACGCAGTATGATCAAAATAATGTGTTTACAGAATATGCTTCTTTTTATTATGCGCTTTCTGCTTACAACTTAAACTTCAAGGCAGTAGCGAAAGATGCTTTTATACAATTGAAAACCCTGCATCCGAAGTGGGAGAAAATCGATGAAGTAAATTTTTGGTTGGCTAAAATTCAATTAGAGAACAAAGAGTATTTTGTCGGTTTAAAAACACTTGCGTTGATGCAAGATAAAAAAGCGCAGAAAGATATCGATCAATTGAAGCACGCGACTTTAAAAAATCTTACCGATTTAGAATCATTGAAGAGGTTGAACACGGAATATCCTAAAGATGAAGTGATTGGTACTCTACTGGCAACGGCACTTTCAAAAAACCTGAGTGATGCAAACAATAAAAATCAATTGGAATCTTTGATTCGTACATTCAATTTGAAGAAAACAGATTTTATTCCAGAAGCACCCAAGTCTTTTTTCAAAGATGTTTATTCTGTTTCGGTCTTATTACCTTTTATGGTCAATACGCTTGAACCATCGCCAAGTAAAAAACGAAATCAGATCGTGCTTGATTTGTATGAGGGGATGAAGCTTGCTGTTGATACGCTAAGTAAACAAGGTATTAAGATAAGCATGCGCGCGTACGATACGGAAAGAAGCAACGAAAAAATAAAATCCATTTTAGCTACTGATGAGTTGAAGAATTCCGATTTATTAGTTGGTCCATTCTTTCAGGAGGAAAATAAATTCATTCAGGAGTTTTCACTACGCAATAAAATTAATGTATTCAATCCGGTTTCAAATAATTCAGATCAGATTGAATCAAATCCGTATGCATACTTGTACCAACCATCGGTAGAAACCATCGGAAAAAAATCGGGTGAGTTTTTAGCCGCATACGCAAAGAAGAAAAATTGCATTGTGTTTTATGGAACATCCAAACGCGATTCTTTATTGGCTGCAAATTTTAAAGAAAAAGCGAAAGAAAAGGGTTTGAAGATTTTATCTTCTAATCGTTTGTCGAAAGAGAACGTCAGCAGAGTGCTAACCATTTTGGCAACCCCAACGGAGTATGATGAATATCATTATCCAAAAGAATTTACTTTAAAGAAAGATAGTCTTGGAAGTATTTTCGTGGCATCAGATGATGCATTGATTTACGCGAAAGTGTTGAGTGGAATAGAAACGCGTAAAGATTCTGTTTACGTATTGGGCTCAGAGATATGGTTAGATCAGGCAGTGGTTGATGCTGGAAAATATCAAACGCTTCCTATTATTTTGGCTGCACCAAATTATTCATCAAATGATAATCCATACTTTAGAGCGTTTGTAAAAAAATTCGTGAAGACACATGGACGAGCGCCCTCTACCTATGCCAAATACGGTTATGAGTTTATGTTATTTATTGGCAATCGATTAAAAAAAGATGGCGTCTATTTTCAAGAAGGACTAAACGATACCAATTTTATTCCGGGTCATTTAGTGGAAGGATATAATTTTCAGTTCAGTCACGATAACCAATTGATACCTTTTATTCGATTTAAGAAAGGGAAGATGGTAGTGATCGACAAACGATAATTACGACATGCTATCAACTACCAATAGTAAAGCGCTTTTCGAAAAGGCAAAACAACTTATTCCGGGTGGAGTAAATTCACCTGTGCGTGCGTTTCGTGCTGTAGGCGGAAATCCGCTCTTCATCAAGCGCGCATCGGGTGCCTATTTATTTGATGAAGATGACAATCAATATATTGACCTGATAAATTCGTGGGGCCCAATGATTTTAGGTCATGCCCATCCGTTAATTGAGGAAGCAGTAATAACTGCGTTAGCACATTCACCATCTTTTGGAGCGCCAACAGCGCGTGAAGTAGAAATGGCTGAATTAATCTGTTCGATTGTTCCATCGGTTGAAAAAGTGCGGATGGTAAATTCAGGAACAGAAGCAACTATGTCAGCCATTCGCGCAGCACGCGGTTATACGGGTCGCGAGAAGTTCATCAAGATGGAAGGTTGTTATCATGGACATGGCGATTCATTTTTAATTGCTGCCGGAAGTGGTGCGCTTACCTTTGGTGTTCCGGATAGTGCAGGCGTAACAAAAGGAACTGCAAAAGACACGCTCATTGCACCGTTCAATAATTTGGAAGCGGTGGAGAAAATTATCAATGAAAATAAAAATGAAGTTGCGGCCATTATCTTAGAGCCTGTAGTAGGTAATATGGGTTGCGTTGCGCCCAAGCCTGAATATTTAGCGGGTCTTCGAAAAATTTGCGATGTACACAAAATCATTTTGATTTTTGATGAAGTGATGACCGGTTTTCGACTTGCCCTTGGAGGAGCGCAAGAACGTTTCAATGTAAAACCAGACATGACTACGTTGGGTAAAATTATTGGAGGAGGATTACCCGTTGGTGCGTATGGCGGTAGGAAAGAAATTATGGATTGTGTTTCACCGGTTGGTCCTGTATATCAGGCAGGAACACTTTCAGGAAATCCATTAGCGATGGCTGCAGGACTTGCCATGTTAAACTATCTCAAGGAAAATCCGGAAGTGTATTCAAAAATTGATCGAAGCGCTACGATGTTATCGGATGGGATAAGCAAGCAGTTCATTGAAGCGGGCGTTCCGCACACCATCAATCAGGTTGGCTCTATGTTTACGGTATTTTTTACCGATCAGCACGTAATCGATTTTGATACCGCCAAGACAAGTGACACAGCGTTGTTCGCTAAATATTTTCAAAGCATGTCAGCGCGCGGAGTGTATATGGCACCGTCACAATATGAAGCAATGTTTATTTCTTCAGCCATTAGTGAAGATGTTGTTTCTAATATTCTTGAGGTAAACCGTGCAGCATTGAAAGAATTATAGGGTTGCAATCAATGATAATTAGTTGGTTAATGGTGCGTTGCAGTATTCTATATTAAATGCCATTCCGTAAGCTTTTTTATTTGTGGCCTCACCTCTTTCCTCTCCAGTCGGGAGTCTAAGCGGAACTTAAGGAACGACATTGTTTCTATATTCTAAATTCTAACGCCCATATTCTAATGCACGGTATGAAATCCGCGAAAGCAGTATTATATTAGCCGATACAGAAGTTTATTTTTATTTACAACCAGACCGCATTCGATGAAAAATCGTGCATTGAAATACACGCTCATCTTAACACTTATTGGCGCAATCATAACCGCACTTATGGTGTATTTAATTTGGGCGCCCTTAAACATTCAGAAGCGAAACACACCTTACCTATTGCTTGGAGATCATCTTAAAAATGGTCTAACACAAACACTGCCTTTATTTGAAAGAGCCATTGTGGGTGACGCCAATGTAAACTTTGACAAAAACATTTTAGGCGCCATAACGTCCATGCGCGATGTTGTGCAGAAAGCGTATTATGGTGAGAATTCGGAACTCGGTGCGTTTGAAAAGATTAATGATGAAGAAGCAAAAATTATTTTCAAAGAAACGATAAACGACTTTGATAAGCTGGCAGATGTTGCCAAGGAGAAAAATGCTACACATCAACTCGCACGAAATAGCGTGGGCGATAGTGCCATGGAAATTTCAACGAAGCAAGCTGCGGTTGCAGTTGACCTAAAATATGAATCAGCCTATCAACACACACGTGTTACCCTTGATCGATTAACGACTTACCTTAATGTGGAAACCGCTTCGCATGCACTATTCTTCCGCAATTTCTCATGGATTGCAATTGTGATATCAGCCGTTTCTTTTCTCGGTATAGGCTTATTCTTTTTTAGATTACAATTTAATAGTGATAAACTAATTGCCGAGCAAAATTCAAAACTTGATCAGCAAGGGAAGTCAGTTGCTGCGGTTTCAGGATTTATTGAATCGATATCAGCTGGAAATTATTCCATTGATCTTGACCTTGCAGGAGATGATGAGAACAGTTTAAAAGAAACGTTTATTGCTATGCGCGATAAACTTAGTGCGAATGCTGAGGAAGATTTCAAACGCAACTGGTCGACCACTGGCCTTGCGCAGATTGGTGAGATTCTTAGAACATCAACACGTACAACAACAGAACTGTATGATAATATTCTGAAATTTGTGGTGAAGTACACCAACTCGAATCAGGGCGGGCTCTTTCTTTTTAATGATGAAAATGAAAGCGATACCTTTCTTGAATTGGTAGCGTGTTATGCTTTCGAACGGAAAAAGTTTATTCAAAAACACGTTGATACAGGTTCAGGACTTGTAGGACAATGTTATATGGAAGGGCAGCGAGTTTACTTAGAGAAAATTCCATCGGAATATGTATCGATCACTTCTGGCTTAGGCGGCTCGAATCCAAATGCGTTGTTGCTTGTTCCGCTTAGGGTAAACGAAAAGATTTTCGGAGTGCTTGAACTGGCTACTTTTAAACAGTATGATGAGTATCAAATGGAGTTGGTTGAAAAACTTTCCGAAAGTATAGCGTCTACCATTTCAACGGTTCGGGTAAACGAAAGCACGCGCATCCTGTTAGAAAAAACACAACAGCAAGCAGAAGAGATGCGCTCTCAGGAAGAAGAGATGCGTCAGAATATGGAAGAGTTGGAGGCTACACAGGAAGAAATGCGCAGAAAGGAAAAGCATATTCAGGATATGTTTGATCAGGAAAAGAAACGCAATGAGAAAGTGCAGCTTAATCGAAAATTGGTGATGGAGCTGACGCGCAATAACGATATCAAGACAGGTAATTGGAATGTTTCAATTGAAAAAGTGACGAGCTCTATTACAAACCAGTTGAATGTATCGCGGTGCAGCATTTGGATTTATAACAGTAAAGAAAATATTCTTCTATGCGACAAATTGTATCAGCATGACACAAAAACATTTGAATCGGGCACGATACTAAAGGGCAGCGATTTTCCTTCTTATTTTAAAGCTCTGGCAAGCGAAGAGCCCATCGTTGCCAAAGATGCGAATGCCCATCAGGCAACGAGTGAATTTTCAGAAGGCTATTTAAAGCCATTGAACATAGAGTCGCTTTTGGATGTTCCTTTTTTTTATGAAGGAAAAATTATAGGTTTAATTTGCTGCGAACACCAATACGAACAAAAGGATTGGCTTGATGAAGAAGTAGAGTTTTTAAATTCATGTGCCGATTTGCTTTCCGTTTCCTACAATACAAAGACCATTAATCTTATGGTTGCTCAATTAAACGATGCACAAGAAACCTTGCAAACCATTATTGATAATATTCCACGCGCTGTATTCTGGAAAGACAGAGAGCTTCGTTTCCAAGGATGCAATAAAATATTTGCACAAGTAGCTGGGCTAAAATCCCATAAAGATTTGATCGGACATACCGACTTTGATATGCCGTGGAAGGAACATGCGGAAGAATATCGCAAGGATGACTTAGAGGTAATGAAGAATAGTAAATCGCGCATCGATCAGGAAGAGAAGAATGTGAACAGCGAAGGGCAGGTTTCGTGGGTGAGCACCAGTAAGGTAGCCGTAACGAACCGAAACGATGAAGTGGTAGCGGTGCTGGGTATGTTTGAGGATATTACAGAGCGCAAGAATAAAGAAGCCGAAATCTCAGCTAAACTATTGGAACTGGAACAGCTCAAAAAGATGCTCGAAAACAAAGGTAATTAAGGATTTTTGGCGTGTAGAATTACCTCTCCGCCAATGCCTGTATGAACACAAGATCATTTTTTGCAGGAGTTTTACTATTTTTACCAATACTTACCCAATTTACCGGATTATGAAATATCGCTTTTTGATCCTTATCGCTGCGTTGATGGTGCTTACGAGCTCCACACTTTTTGCGCAGGGCGAACGCAAAGACAAGACGGCTGTGACGTATGAAGAAATTTATGATGAGCCGTATTCTGTCAATAAACTCTTCATTGGGCTCATACCCATGTATGGCGAATTGTTTGTAACCAATGTAAATGCTGGCTATGGCGTAGATGCCATGTATTATTATAAAGACAAGGCCGATTTCCGTTTCCAGTTACGCAAAACCTACAGCCAAAAGTTTTATGATTTTAGCCGCGAATTAGCTTCGAACCAAAGCAGTGTAGATAACCGGGCTGAGATCTATAATTATTACGAGTTTGGTGGTTCATATCATTTCAAAGATTTTGAAGAAAGTTCGAAGACCAAAATGTTTCTGTATAAGAACAGTTACAAAGGAAACAAGTGGGCAGCACGCGTGCCATTACATGCAGAAGTTCCCTGTAAAGTAAGAAAGATTTATGCTGCGCGCTTAGGTGGTATTTTCTGGAACAGCTCTGCTGATTTAGGTAGAATTTTAGAACGCCAGGGACTAACAAATAGTGATTTGAAAAATGTAGCAGACAGTGAACTTGATCCGCTTCCTTTAACCGAGACTATTAAAGTAAACGGTCAGATTAAAACGAACTTCCCAGTACATCCTTTTACAAACATTGCCTCAACGGGATTGTATGTTGGTGGATCAATGTCGTGGATTAGAAACGTGGCTGTTAACTTTGATAAGTTTGAAGAAGGTATTGATGATGGTATGTTTACCACGTACGTGGATATTTTAATTGCGCCCTCTTTAAAGATTGATGATGTTGTTTACACACAAAAGGATGCTAATGGTAATAGAGATTTAAGCACTACGGCTACCTATTCCGTTAGTCCGGTGAAGACGAAAATGATTGGTTTTCGTGCCGGTATTGATGGCCGATTCAATCGCACATTAGGTTGGTCCTATGGTGGCGAAATTGGTTACCGCCCAAGTTTTGCTCAATCTGGTTTCTATGTACTTCTAAAAATTGCTTTCCCTGTTTTTGGAACCAACCTCGATTATAAGGTTGAGTCGTTTGGGAAATAGGTTGTTAATTTGACAATGAGTTGATTTGAAAATTTGATGATGATGTTCAGGTAACGGAATTATCTCATCATCACATCTTCTAATTTTCAAATTGACTAATCGTTTGTGGAACTACACACTTCTTAAGGTTCTCTTTCTCTTTTCGAATTTTCAATCATGATATTTGATATTCTCATCACTAACATTAAAGCACTTGTTCAAGTCCGTGAGAAAGTTATTTCCCTTGTCGCTGGTAAAGATATGGCTGTGCTGCCGGTTCTTGAAAATTCTTTTCTTGCTATTAAGGATGGATTGATTGCTGCCTTTGGTAGCATGAAAGATTTGCCAACAACACAAGCCAATAAAACCATTGACGCTTCAGGAAAGTTTGTGTTCCCAAGCTTTGTTGATTCGCATACGCATTTGATTTTTGCTGCGAGTCGTGAGGAGGAATTTGTGATGAAAATAAAGGGCGCTACCTATGCAGAGATTGCAGCGCTGGGCGGAGGTATTTTAAATTCAGCAAAAAAACTTCAGCATACGTCTGAAGAGGAATTGTTTGAAAGAGCATTGGTTCGCGTGGAGGAAATTATTAGAACCGGAACGGGCGCAGTTGAAATAAAAAGCGGTTACGGGTTAACTACAAAAGATGAAATGAAGATGCTTCGCGTGGCAAGGCGCATCGGTAATGAAACATCACTCACAGTCAAGACCACATTTCTCGGTGCACATGCTGTTCCAAAAGGTTTTACTAAATCAGAATATATTGAGTTGGTTGTTAACGAAATGATTCCCGCAGTCGCGGAAGAAAAACTTGCAGATTACATTGATGTGTTTTGTGAAGAAGGATTTTTTAATCCGGAAGATGCCGAACGCATTGTTGAAGAAGGAAAACGATTTGGAATGAAACCGCGCATTCATGCCAACCAACTTCATAACTCGGGTGGGGTACAGGTAGGCGTAAAGACAAACGCACTGAGCGTTGATCATTTAGAAAATATTGGAGACAAAGAAATTGAGTTGCTAAAGAATAGCAAGGTAATGCCAACAGCATTGCCCGGTGCAGCATTTTTTCTTGACTTACCTTTTCCACCAGCGCGTAAAATGTTAGATGCTGGATTGCCACTCGCCATTGCATCGGATTATAATCCGGGTAGTGCACCGAGTGGAAATATGATGCTGATGCTTTCACTGGCGTGTATCAAGATGAAGATGACACCCGAAGAAGCAATTAACGCTGCAACAATAAATACAGCGCATGCTCTTGAGTTAAGTACAACACACGGAAGTATAACCGTTGGAAAGTTTGCGAATGTTTTCATCACGAAGACAATTCCATCCATTGCCTATCTGCCTTATTCTTTTGGTGGCAGTTTAATCGATCAGGTTATTTTAAAGGGGAAGATCATATAACATTTCCATTTTTAGCCTTTGTGTTTCTTTGATACTTTGTGATAAAAAGTAGCTACCAAGTCACAAGGACACTAGGGTTCACCAAGAGTTTTAGTGTTGATTCAGTATTGTGTAAACTTTCATAATCAACTCAGCTCTCGGGTTTGGAAAGGTATTCAAACGAATAATAGAATTTTTTTAAGCAAACTAATCCCACTAAAAAATTCACGCTTGTTATTGCCCATAAAGGTATTTTAAAGAGCACCATAAAAATCCAACTTATAGAAAAGAAGAATACGAAAGGTATCAGCTTTTCCTGATCGCGGTCTTTTGTATACAGCAATCCATAAAAGAATGATGGGATGCTTAAAGCGAATAGAAGTGACTCTATTAGGTTCCAACTATTCAATTCAACTGGAAAGTTTTTAATAATCATGCCGAGTTCCGGAAGGATTAGAATCAGAAGTGTACATACGAAATACAATAATCGTTTTGCGAACGGGATGGGAAGATTTCTGTTTAACGGAAAATGAAAATTATCAAACCGATGAATTTCCGAAACCAAAACAACCTGCGCAGCGAATGCGATTACAATACCTAATCCCAGAAGGCGCAAATCGTAAACATCTGTTTTATAAAGTTGCGTAACTCCAAGAAGGATCAGGCTACTAAAGATTTTTGTTCCAAATAACATCAACGGTTCGCGTCTTGCTATCCATTCTGGAAAGAATAAAGGAAATGGTTTTGTGAAGGATGCATTTAGGAATTTTGAAAGTAGGCTCACTTTCTTTTCCTGATTAGGATGATGCAAGGCATATAAAAGAGCGAACGATCCCATGAAAATAAACAACATGAGCGAGGTGATGATCATGATAAGCGTATCGATGAAATCGTTTTTTAAAGAAAAAACCATCAAAAACATTCCATACACAATGGCAGGAAGAAGCTGATAGAATAGTGCAAGCAACAGTGCAATCCATTTTTGCGATTGGGGCAGTAACGTAATGTGAACTATAAATTCGTTCTCTTTTCGTTTCAGGACAGCGCGGTTGAATTTTATAACATTGAAAGTATAGATTGCCCACACTGAAATAGGAATCAGCATGAGTGCGGGTGAGGCTGAAAAAAACTCGGCAAGAGCAACGTGTTCGCTGCTGCGCATAAACCCAGCACCGATCGCAATTACCAGAAAGAATAACCCGGCATTTGCGCGATAAAACTCGCGAACCAAAACCCGCTCAAGAATTGAAAAGACGATCTTCATCCGCTTACTAATGTTTTGTTCTCAATCACAAACGTCTCGTTTACTTTTAAGTAAGCAGAGTCCAAGGCTTGATGAGAGGATAAAAGAAACGTGACATCGTGTTCGTGAATATAGTTCTCCATGATCTGAAGAAGAACGCCTCGCGCTTGTACATCTAAGGTAATTAGAGGCTCATCGAGTATGATGAGTTTTGGTGCACCGAGGAAGGCGATAGCAAGGGAAAGCTTCTTCAACATACCACTCGAATATGTTTCGCAGGGCTTTTCGAAATAACTGATCATGTTAAACTGATCAATAAAATAATCTTGTTGTTTTTGATCGGCACCTTTTGCTTTTCCGATAAAGCGAATTAAATCTTTTGCTGTGAGGAAGCCGGGATATAACGGTTCGGCTTCGCTGTAGTTTACCCGCTTGCGGAACGAAATAGGATTCTTATGTAAGTCGATCCCGTCATCAAATTGAATTTTACCATCACACGGATGCAGGCCTGCAAGCGACTTGAAGAAGGTAGTTTTACCAGAACCATTCTCTCCTTTTATCCAATAAATGCCTGAAGAGAGCTTTAGTGAAGCGATGGAAATTATGGTGGTGCCAGAATATGCCTTCGAAAAATTTTCAATCGTTAACATGAAAGTAGAATGAAATTAAAAAATCATTAAAATATTCTTGATCGTTCAACCTTTTGGGCACGTTTACCATCTAATACCAAACGCGGCACAATTTTTCCAACCTTGGTTCAATATTTGTCGTTAGCAAGCTTTAAAGGTTACACTATGAAATCAATTCTTTACTTACTTATACTGGTCGTTAGCTTTTCAACATCTGTTGGATGGGCTCAAAATACTGAAGAGATTGCATCGTTACCAGAACGAAACGTTTTTGATCCCACCGAATCATTTCAAGTTTTCCCAAACCCTACGGTCGATTATATCCATATTAAAAACGAGCAAGTCGATATGCATCTTCTTAAGCTTTCGCTTCATAATATAATAGGTAACGAAATGCCTGTTGATGTGGAGGTTGTAGATGAACATGAAATAAAAGTGAAAGTAAAAGACATGCCGCCAGGTTATTATTTAATTGTGTTAAAAGATGAGTTAAGCAAGTTTCGTGGAACGTATAAATTCTTAAAGCGCTAATCTGCGATTGCCTTTTTTATCATCTTACTTACTTCAGTTGCCCTACTTACAATCATCAGGTGTTCTCCACCTTCAATTACAAAATCAGCTTTTTTAAACGGTAGTATTTTATCTTTTGTGCCGTGAATTTGCTTTACATTTTCAAGTAAATCCACGTTGTTCCAACGCACTAGCGTATCAATTGCCCATCGTAAAAAGTAAGGATCAGTATCGTTGAGTATTGAGGTTAATAATTCTTTTTCTGCCTTTGTCTGTACACCAAAGAGCCACGATTGAATGGGATTGTTACGAACTTTAAAAGATGGTGGAATAGTTCTGTGTAATTTTAGTTTACCAGCGAGCTTGAAGCGCATCGGAATGTCATTCGCTGTTCGGGCAGAAGAGATTAAAATAATTTTTTCTGTTTTTATAATTTTCCCGATTTCCATGGCCACAATTCCACCAAACGATACACCAATTAAAATTGGGTTCAGACAATTAATTTCATTGCAAAGTCTTTTGGCATATTCCGAAAGGCTTTCATTTTCCAACGGTCTGATCCAGGCAATGTGGTGAATGTTGTGATTGCCTAAGTCTAAAAAATCAAAAACTCTTTTGTCTGCTCCTAAACCGCTCAACAAATAGAGGTCTTTCATAAAACTGATGTGAGCGAATTCAAACGTTTTGAGAAATTCAATATGTCTTCTTCCGTTGTATCAAACGAACACATTAATCGTGCTTCTGATGTTTTGTCGTTCCAAACATAAAAGAAGTGTTCTTGCTGTAGAGTAGGAATTATAGCGGGAGGGATTGTGACAAAAACTCCATTGGCTTCTACCTTTTGCGTAATTGAAACCGATTTGTTTTTTCGCAATTCACCTTCAAGGAGTTTCGCCATGTTGTTGGAATGTTCTGCGTTTCGTTTCCAAAGATTGTTGCTCAATAATGCTTCAAACTGGGCACTGATAAAGCGCATTTTTGAATGAAGTTGCATGCCTTGTTTCCGGATGAACTTCATGTATGTGGCGAGTTCAGGATTGAAAAATAAAACCGCCTCTCCGAACATCATTCCATTTTTTGTTCCACCAAACGATAGAACATCAACGCCTGCATCTTTGGTGAACGATTTAAAATCTTCTTGCAAACTGGTAGCAGCGTTGGCAATGCGCGAACCATCCATGTGTAAAAATAAATTGTGTTTTTTCGCAATCGCTGAAATTGCCTTTACTTCAGATGTTGAATATAGCGTTGCATATTCGGTTGACTGCGATATGGAAATTACCTTTGCCTGCGGGTGATGTTGATCATCAACACGAAGAATTTTATCTTCAATTTGATCAGGGTAAATCTTTCCATCGGTGGTAGGTATGGTAAGTAATTTGCAGCCCGTAAATTTTTCAGGAGCAGTAGATTCGTCAACATTAATGTGTGCCAAGTCTGAGCATATAATGGAATGGAATGAATGCGTAACCGCACTTAACCCCAGCACATTTGCGCCAGTACCATTGTAAGCAAAGTAAACTACCGTTGAATCACCAAAAAGTGTTTTGAATATTTTAGTGGTGCGGTCGGTGTATTCGTCTGCTCCATACGATCCGGCATGTCCATGATTTGCACGAAGCAATGCATCCATAACTTCTGGATGCACACCGGCATAATTATCACTTGCTAGCGTTCTGTTCTTCATTTACTTTTTATTTATGCTCGTTTTTATGATTTAGTTTCGTTAGAATATCTTCCATTAAATCAACCTGAAGTTGTTGTATTCGAACAAGCGTTGATTTTCGTGAAGTATCATGTGGTTAAGTTTTTCGTGCAGTTGCCTGATTTCTAATTCAGCTTTCAGATTAATCATGTAGTCATGTTCTGAGCGCTGACGATCTTTTGTTTCCTTCCGATTCGGACTCATCATAATAAATAGGTGCCTGGATCGCAGCCAAACACGAAAGCAATAGATTTAATAAAATAAAAGGGTATGGATCGAATGGTTTAGTGGCTAGCAAAAAAATATTTGCAGCAATCGACACTAAAATAAAAAGAAAGAATGAGATGATGAAGCCCCAGCTTCCTCCAAACGTGGAAATCTTATCTCCTAATGTAAGTTTACTATGAATCTTTGGTTCTATGTTTTCGGAGAGTAATTCGTTTTCAGTTATACTGTTAACTACTTCTTTCTCTAGATTAGAAAGTTCACCCACTTCTTCTTTCAGGATTGATTCTACATTTTTTTTTCGATAAAGATTCAGCTCATCGACTGAAATATAATTGTTATGATTAAAATCTGGATGGTCTTTCATGATCAATTTCAAGAGACCTTCGCGAATACTCCCTCCATGCACCAGTTGGGTTAAGGGAAGTTTCTGTTTGGAAATATGGCACTGTTCTGTTTTCATGAAAGCGAACTGAAAATTAAGATTAAATTAAAATGTTAAAAAGTCTTAATTTAGTCGGAATAAAAACAAAGCCATGCTCAATATTCTCGTACCAACAGATTTGTCAGACCTTTCAAAGGTAGCCATTGAATACGCAATAAAAATGGCAAATAAATTAGATGGAAATATAACCTTGCTTCATGTCGTTACGGTAATTCAGCCCACTCGGGCAACGATGCGAATCAAGTTCAAATCACTTGAGCAGGAGTTAGTGGATATAGCGAAGGAAGATATGGACAAACTTTTGGAAGAAGTTTCGAAAGCAGGTAAACTCTCGCAACCGATTAAGATAAAAATTGTAAAGGGAGCTTCGTTTAACGCCACGGTAAAAAGGGAGGCTAAAAAATTACGCACAGGTTTGATCGTTATGGGCACACGTGGTGCGAGTGGATTAAAGAAATATGTATTAGGCAGTTCTACAACATCGGTAATTGAAGTTAGCAGCGTTCCGGTATTGGCAGTGCCTGAACTGGGTGCATTTAAAAATTTTAAAAATGTTGTGTACGCCACAGATTTAAAGCATGTCGAAAAGGAAATTAAAACACTCTTACCCTACCTTGAAATTTTCGGATCAACCATTCATCTTATTCACATCACCAACGCTCAAAAGAATGTGTTATCGATTGAAGCAAAAATTGATGCATCGGTAAAGAAATCAGGTTATGGAAATGTGATTGTTCGGGTACTGGTAAGTAAAGATGTGGATGATGCAATAGCAAGTTATGTGGAAGCCATCAAGGCAGACCTACTTACCATGTTTACGCATGAACCCAATTTCTACGAAAAAATGTTTAATCGAAGCATGACACGTAAAATGGCTTTTCAAAGCAAGATTCCGCTGTTGGCATTTAAGCAACGATGATAGATTTTAGATTTTAGACTTTAGAATTTAGATATTAGAATTTAGATTTTAGAATTTTTTTTAAATTGACCATTGACCATTGACCATCGACCATTGACCATTGACCATTGACCATTGACCATTGA
>JBBRFY010000010.1:0-32862 GCA_038241205.1 Cytophagales bacterium | reverse complement strand
GAATATTGGTCAGGCCATTCAAATGCTTACTAAAAAATATAAAACTCGTTTTGTTATTAAAGTGGGCGAACATTTAAAATCAGTTGAGGTAAATGAGATTTTGTTTTTCTTTAGTCTTGAGAAAGCTACGTTCTGTCAAGCGAAAGATGGAAGAAAAAATATTCTGGATTTTACCTTGGATCAGTTAGAAGAAATTCTGGATCCAGCGCGTTTCTTTCGAATTAACAGAAAACATATTGTGGCGGCTGATTCTATTCAAGATATGATTAGCTATACGAATAGCAGATTAAAACTTGTACTTAAAACGTCCGATGATAACGATGTGATTGTGGCACGCGAGCGAGTGCAAGAATTTAAGGATTGGTTGGATAGATAAATGTTTTGCATTAAACTCTGCGTATCTCTGCGTTCTTTGCGGTAAGGTTTTTAACAGCGGAGGGCGCGGAGGTACGCGAGAAAATCAAAATACCTTCTGAAAATATTGGTTTGCTTTGAATCTAAATTTTTGCGCCTTTACATGAACGCGTTAAAGAATTCAAGGATTGGTTGGATAGATAAATGTGTTGAATTAAACTCTGCGTATCTCTGCGTTCTTTGCGGTAAGGTTTTTAACAGCGGAGGGCGCGGAGGTACGCAGAGAAAATCAGAATGCTCTTTTGTACTTGATTGCACATTTGCGTGAACTGCCTTACTTTCGTAGCAAACAAACCGATCACATCATGAGCAACAAAACACGATCAATCATTAAAGGTATTGCCGTTATTCTTGTACTGCTTGCTGTATTGATGCACATGAATTGGATTATCATTCCAGCCATTAGTATTTATAGATTTTGGATAGTTGTAATTGCTTTTGGAATGCTACTGATTGGCTCTAAGTAAGTTTTTTACTTTCTCCATCATTCTGTTGATGGAAGGATTATTTTCCGTAAAGGATGGTAAATCATCCAAACTAATCCAAGCAACATTTAAAGATTCATCCGAAAGAATTAGTTCGTCATCCATATTTGCCTGAACGAGAAACCGTATATCGTAATGCAAATGCGCGGGGAAATCCTTTCGATTGGGAATTGGGTGAATGTCCAAATCAAAAATACCTTCCTTTAAAATCTTAAAATTCTTCACTCCCGTTTCTTCCTCGGCTTCGCGCAGTGCAACGCGCAAAACGTTCTCATCTCCGTCTGCGTGTCCACCAGGCTGAAGCCAACGGTTTAGTTTTGCATGATGAATTAGCAGCGCCATTTTCTTTGAAGCATCTACAATCCACGCAGAACCGGTAATATGCCCGGGCAAATGCGTGCGCTGAAAAGCATCAGCATGTTGAAGTAGTTCAATGAATTGATTTTTGAAAACATTCTCCTCCGTATAAGAAGAATTGTAGTTTTCTAGCTGCCGAAGTAAAGTCAATCTATCCAATACAATAATGTTCCTATTGTATAACAACCGTTGCCTTATTAATTCGATTGGCTTGAAGTGTTCCTATTTTCTCTCCGCCACCACTATTATCTTTATCACCTTTGCGCGCGATAACAAAATAGGAGATCGCTTTCAATTCTTTAAATTTCACTACACCCTTGTCGTCTGTCTCACCCTCTGCAACAACATTCGCTTCCTTCAAATAGTCATCTTCGGTTTCAAACAACATTATTTTTACACCTGCTTCCGTGTTCCCTACATCATTGCGTACGGTCATGGCAATTTGTGTTTTGATAATTTGAAAAGCCGATATTGCTACAAATGCAAAAATGGCGATGGATACTTTGATTAAGTTTTTCATAATGTTTCGTTTTTATTTTTAGTGATCTTTGACATTAGCAATTTTAATACCCAAATGAAATCCCAATTTACTTTAACTCGAATTGCTTTTTAACCGTAACTAAAATTCTCTGAGAGAAATTCGGTTAAAATCTTGCCGCCAACAACAACTCTATATTCTTATGCTTTAAGCCAAATTTTTGCGCTACGTATTCATTTGTCAATCCGCCTTTGTAAGTATATACTCCACGCAGAAACCATTTGTGTGCAAAGATCATGGCCTCCACCCCTCCTTCTTCAGCGGCACGCAAAATCGTTGGTGTGAAAATATTACTCAATGCACTGGTGGCAGTATGCGCCACACGTGATGCTACATTTGGAACACAATAATGTATTACACCATGTTTTCTAAAAATCGGTTTGTTTAATGTTGTGATCTCCGATGTCTCAATGCATCCGCCTTGATCGATACTTAAATCAATGATAAGTGAATCTGGTTTCATCTTACTTACCATTTCATCTGATATAACATGGCGCGGTCTTCCTTTCTCTGCTCGTAACGCTCCGATAACAACATCGGCCGATTTTAATGTTTCGTTCAGTGTAAAGGTATCAATGGTGGAAGTATAAATTTGTTGACCCAATAAATGTTTAATGCGTCTGAGTTTGTATAAATGATTATCGAATACCTGAACATTTGCGCCTAATCCTAACGCAGCACGACCAGCATACTCTGCAACCGTACCGGCACCAATAATCACAACATTCGTTGGTGGCACGCCCGTGATGCCTCCCAGTATTACACCCTTACCGTTGTTTGCCGTACTTAAATATTCTGATGCAATTAATAAAACTGAACTGCCTGCAATCTCACTCATCGCCCGTACAATGGGCATACCGCCAACCTTATCTTCAATAAACTCATACGCCAGCGCTATGATTTTCTTTTTCATGAGCGATTGTAACACTTCTACTTTTAAATGACCAATCTGAAGCGCAGAGATTAACGTTTGCCCTGCGTGCATCCATTCTGATTCTTCTAACGTGGGCGGTTCAATTTTTAAAATAACATCGGCTTGATAAACCTCTTGTGGAGAATAAACAATCTTAGCACCTGCATCGCTGTATTGCTTATCACTAAATTTTGAACCAACACCCGCTTTTGTTTCTACCCATACATCGTGGCCATTGTTCACTAACAACGCTACGGCATCGGGCGTAAGACTAATGCGGTTTTCTTGTAGTGAAACTTCGCGCGGCAAACCGATAAAAAATGCATGTCTGCGTTTCCGCACTTCCAGCGATTGCTCTTGTGTTAGAAGACTTGTCTTGGCCAGTGCCTCAAAGCCTGATTTCTTTTTCTCCGTCATGTACTGAAAGAACTATGGTTCTATGTGTATTGTCTTCAACCTGAATGGAAACTTCTGCATATGGTAATGGTATGAGAGAAGGTATTTTTTCAGCCCACTCAATAAAACACGGGTGCCCTGAATATAAATATTCTTCTACTCCGATATCAACCGCTTCTGCTTCATTCTTTATTCTATAAAAATCAAAATGAAAAACTTTTTGATGGTCTTTCCTTTCATATTCGTTCACAATAGAAAAGGTAGGACTACTCATACTATCAACAACACCAACAGCCTCACAAACTTCTTTGATCAGAGTCGTTTTTCCCGCTCCCATTTCTCCATTAAAAAGCCAAACATTATATTGATTTACAAAGGTGGCCAACGCTTTCGCAACCCGTGGTAAATCATCAAGCATTATACTTTCAAATATTTCTATCTGTGGCATCAGACATTTTTCGAAGTTAATGAAATTACAGGAATGATCATCTCTTCCATGCTTACTCCACCGTGTTGAAAAGTATCTTTGTATAAGTTGACGTAGTAATTATAATTGTTTGGGTAGGCGAAAAACTGATCTTCCGTTGCAAATACATATGAGGTCGATACATTTAACTTCGGCAAAAAGAATTTTTCTGGCTTCGTTGCCTGAAATACTTTCTCTCCTTCGAAGTTCAAATTTTTACCTTGTTTGTAGCGCAAATTTGAATTCACACTTTTATCTCCAATAATCTTAAACGGTCGCTTTACGCGGATGGTGCCGTGGTCGGTAGTGATAATTACCTTCACATCTTTTTCCGAAATCTTTCTTAGAATTTCGATTAAGGGCGAATGTAAAAACCACGACTTTGTAATCGAACGATAGGCTGATTCATCTGGCGCCAGTTCGCGCACCATGGCCATATCTGTTCGTGCATGCGAAAGCATATCCACAAAATTATAAACAATTATATTTAAATCGTTTTGAAAAAGATTGTTTACCGTGTCCACCAGATCGCGGCCAGCTTGCAGATTTTTTATTTTATGATAGGATGATTTTATAGAAAGATTATTTCTTCTTAATTGATTGGTAAGAAATTCATGTTCAAAATTATTTTTTCCTTCATCATCATCTTCACCCACCCAAATATCAGGATTCGTTTTCGCCATTTCAGAAGGAAGTTGTCCCGAGAAAATTGCATTGCGTGCGTAAGCCGTGGTGGTAGGTAAAATTGAATAATAGGTTTCTTCTTTTTCGATGTTGAAATATTCTGAAAGCTCGGGTTCAATTACTTTCCATTGATCGAAGCGAAGGTTATCAATCAACAATACAAACACCGACTTTTTTCCTAACTCTGGAAAAACTTTTTTCTTCATGATCTGATGCGACATCAACGGCTTGTCCGACTTCGGGTCATTTAGCCACGACTCATAATTGCGAATTATAAACCGCGCAAAATTTGAGTTCGCTTCCGTCTTCTGCATGTCCAATACCTCAGACATATCATCATTATCGGTTTGATCAATTTGTAATTCCCAATGCACTAATTTTTTATAGATATCAGCCCATTCTTCATGGTTCATGTTGTCTTGAAATGCCATGCTGATTTTTCGAAACTCCTGCTGATAGTTCATGTTTGTCTTTTCAATAATCAATCGCTTATTGTCAAGAATTTTTTTAACCGACAATAAAATCTGACTTGGGTTCAATGGTTTGATAAGGTAATCGGCAATCTTCGAACCGATTGCCTCTTCCATAATTTGCTCTTCTTCATTTTTGGTGATCATGACCACCGGAAGATTAGGCTTGTTGGCTTTTATTTGCGTAAGCGCCTCAAGCCCCGACAGACCCGGCATATTTTCATCTAAAAAAATAATATCAAAATTTTTGGCCTCACTCATCTCTACCGCCTCCGAACCATTGTTAACCGGGGTGATGTCATATCCGCGCTGTTCTAAAAAAAGAATGTGCGGCTTCAACAAATCGATCTCATCATCCGCCCACAAAATGCTATATCTTTGCATAGGTAATTTTTTTACAAGTTAATCCTTATCCGTTAATGGTTAATCGTTATTTGTTAATTGTTAATGGGTTTAAGCATTTAATATTGTTTACCGACTTGTGAACTGTGTATGTAAACAATGAAATATTTTATGTCTTTAGTTCCGTTAACCAATCACACCCAATCCCACACGCACAATTAACCATTTAACTATTAACGAGTAACCTGCCTTGAATAAGAAGAAGATTATCAACGACCCTGTTTACGGATTCATTACCATTCCGGGTGAACTTATCTTCGATATTATATCGCACCCTTATTTTCAGCGACTTCGTCACATCAAACAACTTGGTTTAACCGATTACATTTATCCGGGTGCACTTCATACTCGCTTTCAACATGCTCTGGGTGCCATGCATTTAATGGGCGAAGTGCTCGCCAACCTCCGCCTAAAGGGAATTGAAATATCAAACCATGAATTTGAAGCTTCTCAAATTGCAGTTCTGCTTCATGATATGGGGCACGGGCCGTTTTCACATGCATTAGAAAACACCTTTCTACATGACATCTCGCACGAAAGCATGTCGTATCGTTTTATGGAGCATCTCAATAAAACATTCAATGGTGCACTCGATCTTTCTATTGAGATTTTCAGGAACGTCTATTCAAGAAAGTTTTTTCATTCGCTTGTCTCCAGTCAGTTGGATATTGACCGGCTAGATTATTTAAAACGAGATTGTTTTTTTACAGGAGTGCAAGAAGGTACAGTGGGTGTCGATCGTATAGTCGCCATGTTGAACGTGCACAACGATGAACTGGTAGTAGAAGAAAAAGGTATTTACAGCATTGAAAATTTTCTGCACGCCAGAAGGTTAATGTATTGGCAAGTGTATTTGCATAAAACTACCGTGAGTGCGGAGCGTATGTTGGTAAACACTGTTAAACGAGCACAAGCATTGGTTAGAGCCGGAGAATCGTTAGCCGCCACAGACTCCCTTATGGTTTTTCTGAAAGAAGAAATTACCCCAAATCATTTTTTAGAAAACAATACGCTACTTCACACCTTCGGGCAATTAGATGATAATGATGTTTGGGGAGCACTAAAATATTGGCAGCATCACGATGATCGAATACTATCCCTTCTCTCCGGAATGTTACTTGAACGCAATCTTTTTAAAATCATGCTCAGCAATGAGCCGATAAAAAAAAGTACAGCCGAAAAAATACATCGGCAGGTAATTGAGACTTATGGAACATTGCGTTCTGAAACACCCTACCTATTCTCGCACGGAACAGTGAGCAATGAAGCATATGCCGAAGGTCACCACATTAATATTTTGATGCGAAGTGGCGAGCTGCTAGACATCGCGCAAGCATCTGACTTACCTACCATTAAGGCCATTAGCAAAATCGTGAAAAAAAACTATCTCTGCTGGCCTAAAAATGTATCTTTGCTTTAGGCAGTTAATGGTTATCCGTTAATGGTTAATCGTGAGTGGGATTCCAAGTATAAGCGAAGATTATGGCTATTAACAAAAAGGTGAGAATTTAGAATACTTAGTACCATTAACGATTAACGGATAACAATTAACAACCAAAGAATGGAATTTACAGTTACTCAAATTGCGCTTTTATTAGGTGGGGAAGTGAAAGGTAATGGTGAGGAGAAAATACATATGCTGGCCAAAATTCAGGATGCAAAGAAAGGACATATTGCATTTCTATCGAACCCAAAATATGAGCAATACATTTATACAACGCAGGCCACAGCCGTTATTGTCAACAAAGATTTTGTAGGGAAAAAAAATATTGAATCGTCTCTGATAGTAGTTGACGATGCTTACATTAGTTTCACTCGTCTCTTGGAAGAATATCACAAGATGATTTCATTCCAAAAATCAGGAGTTGAACAGCCGAGTTTTATTGGAGAGAAATCGATAGAAGGAGAAAATATTTATCGCGGTGCATTCTCTTATGTTGGCACCAATGTAAAAATAGGCGACAATGTAAAAATCTATCCGCATGCGTACATAGGCGATGATGTAACAATCGGAAAAGATTCAATCATTCATCCAGGTGTAAAGATTTATGCGGGCACGCGCATCGGTGAAAATTGCATCATTCATTCGGGCACGGTAATCGGAAGCGATGGTTTTGGTTTTGCACCGCAACCCGATGGATCGTATAAAACTATTCCTCAATTAGGATCAGTCATTGTTGAAGACAACGTAACCATTGGTGGTAATACTGTTATTGACTGTGCCACCATGTTTGGCGATGCTACTATTATTCGGAAAGGTGTTAAGCTTGATAACCTTATACAAATTGCCCATAACGTTGAGATTGGAAAAAATACAGTCATTGCCGCGCAAACGGGAATTTCGGGATCAACAAAAATTGGAGAGAGCTGTGTGCTGGCTGGGCAAGTAGGCATTGCCGGCCATCTTGTAATAGCCAACAATACCAGTTTCGGGGCGCAAGCGGGTGTGCTTAAATCAACCAAAGAAGGAGACAAGTCGATTGGCTCCCCAGCGTTCGATGTGAAAGAATATTTTAGAACCTATGCTGTATTCAAAAAATTACCTGACTTACATTACCGACTACAAGAATTGGAAAGAAAAGTTGGGAAGTAGGCAATAGATTGAATGTTTAAATAATCCTTCAGCATATTCACTTCGAACAACGAAACACCATCCTCAACCCAACAGAATGCGTTAAAAATTGTGTTTTTGGATATTCCCGATAAATGGGGTTAAATTTGCCCACTTTCGTAAAACATGCTTAATATAAAACAGCAAACTATTAAGAAGTCCGTAACACTCTCCGGAGTAGGTCTTCACACCGGGGTTCAGACCAACATGACCTTTGTTCCGGCTAAGCCGAATCACGGAATTAAATTCCAACGAATCGATCTTCCGGGCTCTCCTATAATTGATGCCGACTGTGATAACGTAGTGGATGTATCACGCGGAACCACAATCGAACAAAGTGGCGCACGGGTAAGTACCATCGAGCATACATTGGCCGCCCTTACGGGATTGGAAATCGATAATGTTCTCATACAACTTAACGGCCCTGAATGTGCCATTATGGATGGGAGTTCAATTCAATTTGTAGATATTTTAAAAGAAGCAGAATCGGAAGAGCAAAATGCTATTCGTGATTTCTTCGAGGTGCAAGAGCCTTTGTTCTATCGTGAAGCCGCTCGTAATGTAGAAATTGCTGCATTGCCTTTGGATGATTATCGCGTTACCGTAATGGTGGATTATAATTCACCTGTATTGGGAAGTCAACACGCTTCTATCACCGACATCCGTCAATTCGAAAAAGAAATTGCTTCGTGCCGTACGTTTTGTTTTCTCCATGAATTGGAGATGCTCTATAAAAACAATTTGATCCGCGGAGGCGATTTAAATAACGCTATTGTAATCGTAGATCGTGTTGTACAAGAAGACGAATTGGACAACATCGCTAAAATGCTTGGCAAACCTAAAGTTGCGGTAAAGCAAGAAGGTATTTTGAACAACATTGAACTGCGCTACAAAAATGAGCCAGCACGTCATAAACTATTGGACATTGTAGGCGACCTTACCTTGGCTGGTCGCCCGTTGAAAGCACAAATATTAGCAGCTCGTCCGGGGCACGCAGCCAATGTTGCGTTCGCGAAAAAGCTGAAGAAAGCCATGGCAGATTCCGACAAGAAGGGCAGACCGAAATACAATCCGAGTCTTCCTCCGGTAATGGACATTAACAAAATATCCGGCATTCTAAAGCACCGCTATCCTTTCTTAATGATTGATAAAGTTATCTATCTGGATAACGAAAGTGTGGCAGCAGTAAAAAACGTAACGGTGAATGAGCCTTACTTTCAAGGACATTTTCCGGGCAACCCAATTATGCCAGGTGTTTTGCAAGTAGAAGCAATGGTGCAAACGGGTGGCATTTTAGTTTTGAATACAGTGCCCGATCCAGAAAATTATTGGACTTACTTTATCGGAATTGAAAATTTTAGATTTAGAAAAATGGTTTTACCCGGAGATACATTGGTTATTCAATGCGATCTTTTGGCGCCTATAAAAAGAGGTATCGCAAAAATGAGCGGAAGAGCCTTTGTAGGCAACACACTTGTGTGCGAAGGTACTATGATCGCGAGCATTGTTCGCAAAGACGTATGAGTAAATTTCCGCTAGCCAACGTACACCCTGATGCAAAGATAGGTAACAACGTTACCATTGAGCCTTTTGCTACCATTCAAGCCGATGTTACCATTGGTGATGATTGCTGGATAGGACCAAACGCTATTCTATGGGATGGCACCCGCTTAGGAAAAAATGTAAAGATTTATCCGGGTGCTTCTGTTTCTTCAATACCACAAGATTTAAAATTCTCTGGCGAAAAAACAGAAACCTTTATTGGTGATAACACGGTAGTTCGCGAATATGTAACCATTAGCCGCGGAACTACCGATAAGTTCAAGACTGTCATTGGGAAAAATTGTTTGCTCATGGCCTACGTTCACGTAGCGCACGATTGCAACATTGGTAATCATTGCATATTGGTGAATACTGTTCAAGTTGCAGGTCACGTAACAATTGACGATTGGGCCATAATTGGTGGTGCCAGTGCGTTGCATCAGTTTGTAAAGATTGGAGCACATGTTATGATCTCAGGAGGATCACTCGTGCGTAAAGATGTGCCGCCATACACCAAAGCAGCGCGCGAGCCATTGGCGTATGCCGGTATCAATACTGTAGGTTTAAGAAGACGTGGTTTTGCCGCAGATAAAATCAGTGACATTCAGGAAATATACCGATACATTTTTCTGAAAGGTCTTAACAATTCGAAAGCGCTCGATATTGTAGAAAGCGAAATAGCCCAGAGTGACGAGAAGGATTACATTCTTAATTTTATAAAAACTTCTGATCGTGGCATTATGAAAGGCTATGGCTCGAAGGACTGAGGATCGTTATCCGTTAATAGTGAATCGTTAATCGTAGAGGTATATTGAGAATATAGAATTTAGGAGTTAGAATTTAGAATGATGCGCGGTACAGTTTTAAGAACACTTAACCTGGAACTTTGAACTTGGAACTCGAAACTTTAACTCTGGACGCTGAACTTTGAACTTTGAACTTTCTACCATTCGAATTACAACCGAAAATATCGGAAAGCGTTTCAATCGCGAGTGGATTTTTCGAAACCTAAATTTTACTTTTTCTTCAGGAAATACATACGCCATCACCGGCCCGAACGGATCTGGTAAATCTACCTTACTTCATGTTCTTTGGGGACAAGTACCTGCCAGTACCGGAACACTTCAATACAAAAATGGCAATACAGAAATTGTAGCAGAACAAATTCATCAACACATAAGCATCGCTACTCCTTACATGGATTTGATTGATGAGTTTACTTTGATTGAGCAGTTGCAATTTCACTTCAAATTAAAGAAGAGTCGCGATGAAATGAGCTTAGAAAGTATGCTCGATCGAATGAATCTCATTCATGCAAAAGATAAAAACATTTTGAATTTTTCTTCTGGCATGAAACAAAGATTAAAGCTTGCGTTAGCATTTTTTACTGACACTGAAATTATTTTTCTTGATGAACCCGGCACTAATCTGGACAGTCAGGCCTTTGCTTGGTATCTTAAAGAATTAAATGCACTTCCAAAAACAACGCTTATTTTCATTGCAAGCAATCAACCTACTGAGTATCCGGAGCATGCTGTTGTGTTGAATATTTCAGATTATAAGAAGTAAAACTGGTTACCGGTTACCAGTCACCGTAACCAGATTACTGATTCTCCGTCAACGCTCTGTACCCTCCATCAAGAATATACAAAGAAGTAAACCCAAGCTCGTTCATTTTGTCAGCGGCTTTTGCACTTCGTATTCCACTAAGGCAATACACATAGTAGGTTTTGCTTTTATCAAGCGCTGCAATTTTTTGTTCAAAATCAGGAGCCTTAAAATCTATATTGATTGCGCCTTCCATATTGCCTGTTGCAAATTCTTCTGGCGTGCGCACATCTAAAAGAACAGCATCGGAAGATTCATTTAACTTAGATTGAAATGTTGCTACATCTAACTTTTCAACGCCACTGGAAGCATTTACTGAGTTTTCATTTCGACTTGACGTTGAACATGCTGTTAAAGCAAGTGCCAAAATTATGATAAGATTTTTCATGTGTTTGAAACTGTTTTAAGTCCTACAATAGAAGCAATAAGTGTAACGATAAAAAATACTCTCCAGAAATCGGCTGGTTCTTTAAATATAAAGATACCAATCAATGCTGTACCCACTGCACCAATACCTGTCCATACAGCATAGGCTGTTCCTATTGGCAAGGTCTGAGTGGCCTTGTACAGCAAATACATACTGAGTGAAAGGAAAACAAAAAAACCTACAAACCACATTGCTGCCGTTGTTCCTGTAGATTCCTTTGCTTTTCCCAGACAAGCAGCAAAGCCTACTTCACATAATCCAGCAATGATGAGAATCAACCAATTCATATTTAGTAAAGGTAAACAGGTTTATGCCAATTCAGAATTACGTTCAAGGTTCCAAGTTGCCTAACCTTGAACCTGGAACTTGAAACCGTGACTAAATATTTCATTACCTTAGCGGTCCTAAATTTCAATCGAATGCGCCATTCTAAAATAGTGGGTCTTGGTCACCACGTTCCTGAAACTGTTATCACAAACGAATACCTATCCACTATTATGGATACCAGCAACGATTGGATTGTTGAACGCACCGGCATTCATGAGCGCAGGTGGATTGATCCCGCCAAGGACACCGTTGCTAATATGGCCGCAAAAGCATCACGGATAGCGCTCGAGCGTGCAAAGCTCACTGAAAAAGATATTGACTTCATTGTATTTGCCACCATTACTCCCGACTATTTTTTCCCTGGCTCTGGTGTTTTGCTTCAACGCGAACTCGGCCTTGATGGAAGAATCGGAGCACTCGATATTCGCAATGCCTGTTCGGGATTTATATATGCGCTTTCCGTGGCCGATCAGTTTATTAAAACTGGTATGTATAAAACGATATTAGTAGTAGGTGCAGAAATTCAATCAACCGCCATAGATGCTACAACTCAGGGAAGAAATACTGCTGTAATTTTTGCAGATGGTGCAGGAGCCGCGCTACTTCAATCTTCCGATACATCTGGTATTCTCTCAACGCATCTACATTCGGATGGAAATTTTGCTGAAGAATTATATATAAGAGATCCGGGCAGCAGTAGGCCCAGAGAGGAGCGACAACCCGATCAGATTCTGGACACTTCTACCTATAAAGTTGTAATGAATGGAAGCCAGGTATTTAAGCATGCTGTCATTCGGTTTATGGAAGTAATTGAAGAAGCACTCGCTGCAAATAATTTAAAGAAGGAAGATATTAATCTTTTGGTACCCCATCAGGCCAACCTGCGCATCAGTCAGTATGTGCAGTCAAAACTTGCGTTAAGTGATGATAAAGTATTCAATAACATTATGCGCTATGGAAATACAACGGCAGCATCTATTCCAATTGCGTTAAGCGAAGCGTGGGCGGAAGGTAAAATCAAAGAAAATGATTTAATTTGTTTAGCCGCTTTCGGCAGTGGGTTCACATGGGCCTCTGCACTCATTCGTTGGTGAAAATAGTTCAAAGTTCTAGGTTTCCGGTCCAGGGTATTGACGTTTTGGAAACCTTGAACATGAAACTTTAAACTTTGAACTCGTAACTTTAACACCCCATGAAAACAAGTACATACAACCCCAGTCCGCTCGAAGTTGATTTTGCAAACTCGCTTTACATTCTGCAAAAAGAAATTGAAAAACATTTGCAGGATAATCAGATTATCCACGTAGAAAGTAATATCAAAAAAGATAATCCAATGGTGAAGTTTAGTTTGTTGGATAAAGATGGCGACCCGCATGAAATTGTTGTGCGCATTATTCAGTTGCCGGATAAGTTTTGATTGAAAAGAATTTATCTCCGATTTCAATTCGAGGTAGCATTAAAAAAAAGTAGCATCTCGTTATTTGCTAAAACATCACCAACCAAGTTAATCATCAAAGTTAGTAGGGAAAGAACGCCTCCACTGTTAACATTTAACCATTAACTTTCACCATGTCTCTACTCATCATCTTCCTCTGCATTATATTACTTATCGTGCTCATCACGCGATTTCACATTAATGCCTTCCTTGCTTTTTTAGTAATCTCAATACTTGCCGGTTTATTGTTGGGCATTGATGTTTCGCAGATTACGTCATCTATTCAAAAAGGTATTGGCGATATGCTTGGCTCTCTCGTTATCGTTGTTGTGTGTGGCGCTATGTTGGGTAAGTTAGCAGCAGAGAGCGGAGCGGCTCAGCAAATTGCTTCAAGCTTGATGAAACTTTTTGGACCTCGTTACATTCAATGGGCATTAATGGTTACTGGTTTTATAATTGGAATTCCATTGTTTTATAATGTCGGTTTTGTATTAGTCGTTCCGTTAATTTTTTCGGTGGCCTATAAATACAATTTTCCGGTAGTATATATTGGGTTACCTATGCTGGCCGCGCTTTCGGTAACGCATGGTTTCCTTCCTCCACATCCATCGCCTACCGCATTGGTTGCGCAGTTTAATGCCGATATGGGCACAACGCTTTTCTACGGCATTCTCATCGGCCTACCTACCGTGATCATTGCCGGGCCGTTGTTTTCAAAAACAATAAAAAATATTAAAACTCCTTTCAATAAAACCTTTCAATCTGCCGCGCTGCCCGATAATGAATTGCCAGGTTTGGGCATCAGTATATTCTCATCGCTTCTTCCTGTAATATTATTAGCCTCTACTACCGTGCTCGGAAATTCAATAGAAGAGAAAGGTATTTTAAAAACAATCATTACTTTTTTATCAGACCCAGCCATTGTTATGATTATTTCATTAATAGTAGCTACCTATACCCTCGGCATCTTTCAAAATAAAAAGATGAAAGTGGTGATGGATATCTATGTTGATGCAGTGAAAGACATCGCCATGGTGTTACTCATTATGAGCGGAGCGGGTGCACTAAAACAAGTGTTGATAGACAGTGGGGTAAGCGCTGACATTGCCACACTCCTCACCGGGCTTGATGTACATCCATTAGTATTAGGCTGGGCAATAACGTGTGTCATCCGCGTATGCGTTGGGTCTGCAACAGTGGCCGGATTAACTGCGGCATCCATCATGGCACCGCTTCTTGCTCAAACTAATGTTGATGCAAACTTAATGGTGTTAGCAGTGGGTGCCGGCAGTCTCATGTTCTCGCATGTAAACGATGCAGGTTTCTGGCTCTTCAAAGAATATTTTAATCTGAGTATTAAAGATACCATTCGGTCATGGTCGTTAATGGAAACCGTTGTTGCCGTGTGTGGTTTAGCGGGCGTTATTATCATCCAGTCATTCCTTTAAAAAATTTACCTATTGTAGCATGGCTGTT
Source organism: Cytophagales bacterium (assembly GCA_038241205.1). Taxonomy (GTDB): domain Bacteria; phylum Bacteroidota; class Bacteroidia; order Cytophagales; family Cyclobacteriaceae; genus Chryseolinea. The sequence continues at coordinate 18,311 of JBBRFY010000010.1, read as the reverse complement.
AAAGAAAGTAAACGAGTTTATTCAACAAACGAAGAAATTGCCAACGCAATAACGCACGGCATAGGTGCTGCGTTAGCAATCGCTGCGTTGATAATATTGATTGTGTTTGCTGCTATAAAGGGAAATGTATGGCATGTGGTGAGTTTCTCGATTTATGGATCAACGTTAGTCTTACTTTATTTCGCTTCTACTTTATATCACAGCCTTACTAATCTTAGAGCCAAAGGTGTATTTCATAAATTTGATCACATCTCTATTTATTTATTAATAGCAGGAACGTACACACCCTTTTGTCTTACCGCTTTGCGCGGATGGATAGGTTGGACAGTTTTTGGAGTAGTCTGGACCTGTGCTATTTTAGGTACTGTACTAAAATCAATATCCGTTGGCAAACGTGTAACAATGTCTACTATACTATATGTACTAATGGGTTGGGTTATTATTATTGCGATAAAACCATTGTACAACGCAATGCCTTACACCGGTTTTGTTCTCCTTGTAGCCGGTGGTGTTTCATACACACTCGGCACAATATTCTTCATTCGTGATAAAGTAAAATACAATCACAGCGTGTGGCATTTGTTTGTGTTGGGCGGAAGTGTTTTTCATTTCTTTTCTGTACTTACTTTGCTTTCGTAAATCGTTGTTCGTTGGTGTTTGTTGGTTATTCGTAATGCACAACCTAACTTTCAGACTTAGAATACAAACAACGATTAACCAACAACCGTCAACGATGAATATATCTCCCGATCAACGCTTTGCACAACTTGCTTTATCATTGCCACCTGCGCCAAAGCCATTGGGCGTTTACAAACCTTTTCTTATTGTTGATAAATTTGTTTATGTCTCCGGACACGGAACAGTAAAAGATGACGGATCGCTCATCATTGGAAAAGTAGGTGTTGACCTGAATGTGGATGAAGCAAAGCTTGCTGCACAACAAGTGGGATTGGCCATACTGGCTACCCTTACAAAAAACTTAGGAAGCCTGAATAAAATCAAACGCGTTATCAAAGTATTGGGAATGGTAAATGCTGTTCCAGAATTTGAACGTCATCCTTTTGTAATAAACGGTTGCAGCGAATTATTTGCAAAGGTATGGGGAGAAGAAAATGGTGTTGGTGTTCGCAGTGCCGTGGGCATGGGATCATTACCTGATAATATTCCAGTAGAGATTGAAGCACTCTTTGAATTGATTTAAATAAATCGTTATCCGTTAATGGTTAATCGTACAGAAATCGTAAGGCAGTAAACGAAGGGAAATAAAATGGCAGCAACTGAATGGTTCGCAATTGATAATATCGATACAATCGATTCACCAGCACTTGTACTTTATGTGGATCGAATTAAACAGAATATTCAAACTCTGGTAGAAAGCATTGATAATGTTGATCGCCTAAGGCCGCATGTCAAAACTCATAAGTCGGCTGAGGTTTCGCAAATGATGTTAAATGCAGGAATTAAAAAATTTAAATGCGCCACCATTGCCGAAGCTGAAATGTTGGCCATGGTTGGTGTGCCCGATGTACTTCTATCTTACCAACCGGTTGGCCCAAAAGCAAATCGCTTAATGACATTGGTTCAACAATTTCCAAATACAAAATTCAGTTGCTTGATTGATGGTATTGAATCTGCGAAACATTTGTCGAATGTATTCTCAGCACAAAAGATTTTGTTAGAAGTGTATATCGATTTAAATGTTGGAATGAATCGCACTGGTATTGTTCCTGAAGCTGCATTGAAATTTTATGCAGACTGTAAATCATTAAACGGAATCACGATAGTAGGACTTCATGCTTATGATGGACATCTGCGTGAAACTAATTTAGTAATCCGCACAAAAAAATGCGATGAGGTATTTAATACAGTAGAAGCATTGCAAAAAACTATTTTAAAAAAACATGGAACGAAATTAGCCATCGTTGCCGGAGGCACACCTACCTATTCCATTCATTCCAAACGAACGGAAATTGAATGCAGTCCGGGTACATACATTTATTGGGACAAGGGATATGAGCAAATATTAAAAGAACAACATTATTTGTTTGCTGCATTAGTAGTTACACGCGTTATTTCAAAACCAACTGATGATACGATCTGTATCGATCTTGGACACAAATCCATTGCGTCAGAAAATCCACTTGCCAATCGCGTCTTTTTTTTAAATGCAACCAACCTTGAACCAACAGGTCACAGCGAAGAACACATGACGTTCACAATAGCGGGCGAAAATACATTTTCAGTTGGTGATGTATTATATGGTGTGCCCTATCATGTTTGCCCTACAATTGCTTTGCACGATGAGGCCTGTGTTGTGCAAAATCACAAAGTAGTTGAGCGATGGAAAAATGTATCACGAAATAGAAAAATTTCAATTTAACATCTCGAATAGAAACACATCAGTGTTTCTATTTTTAAATTCCTTCGATCAATCTACCGTTTAAAAAATATTGCGCTATTTCAACGATAAATTTTTCGCTACTCATCATCTTTATTCCCAAAGATTATATTCCTGCCAAATGATTCTTAGATTTAAAGAATGAAAGAAAAAAAGCTTCCCCTCTATGCAAAAATTCTGATCGGAATGTTCTTGGGTCTCGTCTGGGGTCTTTCGGCATCTTCTTTTGGTCTTACTGATTTTACAACAAACTGGATAAAACCATTTGGTACTATTTTCATCAATTGCCTAAAATTAATTGCTGTTCCTCTTGTTGTTGTTTCACTAATCGATGGTGTCTCTAATCTTTCTGATGTATCAAAACTATCGCGCATCGGAGGTAAGACTATTGGTCTTTATTTACTCACCACAGTTTTTGCAATTGCGATTGGATTAGTACTAGTCAACATTATACAGCCCGGCAAATTATTATCGGCAGATCGCAGAGATGCTCTTCGCGAAAGCTTCGCGCAAGATTTGGATAAAAGTATAACAGCCGCACATAGTAATCAGGGATCGGGACCCTTGCAACCGCTTGTTGATATTGTTCCTGATAATTTCTTTCAGGCCGCAAGCAACAACACCAACATGCTTCAGGTAATTTTCTTTGCCATACTCTTTGGCGTTGCTATGATATTAGCCAACAAAGAAAAAGTACAACCTGTTAAAAACTTTTTTGATGGTGCAAATGTGGTTATCCTCAGCATTGTCGATATCATAATGATGTATGCCCCTATTGGTGTATTCGCACTATTGGCAAGCTTAAATATCGATCTTGAATTAATGAAAGTATTAGGAGTTTACAGTTTAAATGTAGTGCTCGGCTTATCGTTAATGATTTTGGTAATGTATCCTGCTTTACTAAAGATTTTCACGAAGGTGAATTACATGCAATTTTTAAAAGGGATATTGCCTGCGCAAATTCTTGCGTTCTCCACAAGTTCAAGCGCAGCCACCTTGCCAGTAACAATGGATTGCGCAGAAAAAAATCTCGGCATATCTGAAGAGGTGTCCAGTTTTGTGTTACCACTTGGAGCCACCATGAACATGGATGGCACAAGCATTCATCAAGGAATTTCAGCCGTGTTTATTGCACAGGCGTTTGGTATTGATTTAACCATAACACAACAACTCACCATCTTACTTACAGCAGTTCTCGCTTCAATTGGTACCGCAGCTGTACCGGGTGCAGGTATTATTATGTTGATTATTGTTTTAGAGGCTGTCGGTCTAGATCCCGCAGGTTTAGCACTTATTCTGGCCGTTGACAGGCCACTTGATATGCTGCGAACTGCTGTTAACATAACAGGAGATGCAACCGTGGCGAGTATTGTAGCCAACAGTGAAAATGAATTAGATTTATCTATTGCTAATGATCCAACTACTACGATCAAATAAAATTAAACGTATCATGTCAGCATATCTTCTTTTTAAAAAGCCGTATTCGAATTAGATTTTGATTTGAATTAGTTTGCTCAAGCAGAAAAAATAAAAATCAGGATAGGTTAAATGGTTTTTGCTTTGTCATAGCTGGTGCAAGCGTTTTGTCATTCCAAGTGCTGCGGATCACTTGCTCAATCTTCATACTTTTTTGTGATCATCAAACCTATTTCATACAATTAAATTTACTGCTCGTTAGTGTTGCAGTTTCGTAAGTTTGAAAACTTACAACATGAGTCCAAGTCGCACGCATTGCTAACTCGCTTGAACAAGCATCTATGCCATCCGTGCAAAATATTGCATGGCGTTGCTATCTCAACTTATCATGGGTGAACGCAATTCCTTTTAAATAGAGAAATTCTGATTAAGAACTAAAAAGTAATCATTCCTTTTTATAACTTTCTCCAAACACAAATACATGCTCATGAAAAAAATATTCGCGTTCGCAGTACTTTGTTGCACTGCTTCTATGTCGCTTGCTCAACAAAGTTCAGATATGATTGATATGAAGAAACATCACATCGTTATACAATTTACCGATGGCAATTCCGAATCACAAACATCGGTTACTGGTCAGGTAAAAAATATTCTCGATGCCTGGCCCAACGCAGAAGTAGAGGTAGTGTGCCACGGACCAGGTCTTGATTTGCTCACAACAGCAGGATCAAAATCTACTTCGGCTCTAAAGGAATTGTCTGCAAAAGGTGTGATCTTTTCAGCTTGCAATAACTCCATGCGCAAAAGAAATGTAAAGAAGGAAGATTTACTTTCTGAAGTGAGGGTAGTTCCATCTGCTATGGTTCAACTCGCAAGTCGCCAGGAAGAAGGTTGGGTGTATGTGAAGGGAGGACATTGATTTGCTTTTGATGGTGATTCTGAGAATGAAATATCTAAGTCTTATCCATCAAGCCACCAAAACGTTTTCGTCCCTATAGGAATATTATTTTCCCACAAAAAAAACGATCTATCATTTAAAGCTAAAAATATTTAATATCCAGATAGGGGTAACTGGTTTTTGTATTGTCATAGACTCAAAAAAAAGAATACTATGAAAAAGAACATGATGTTAACCCTTGCTGCGATGATGATTTGTTTTACCTATTCAACTGCGCAGGAAATTCAAACCGTTTTTAAACCCGGAAGGTCAGGTGGTTATGGTGCCATCACCAATTCATTTACAACAATAAATGGAAAGTATGCCAATATGGTAGGGTTTTATGGCGGCTGGTATGTGAATAGTAAATTTCTAATTGGTGTAGGCGCAAAAGCCGTTACGAATGACTTACCGGTGTTGCCCGCGTACAGTACTATTCCAGGAGCAAACATGAGTTATGCCTATGGTCAGTTTGGTTTGGTTACAGAGTATGTAGTGAAATCAAATAAGGTGATGCACGTTGCTTTTAATTTGTTTACAGGCGCTGGTTTTACAGCACAATATCAGCGCTCTGATTGGAACAATGATTATAACCCGAACCAATCAAATGTAGATGAGAATTTTTTTACAGTTGTAGAACCGGGTGTTCAAGTTGAATTTAATTTATTAAAATGGATGCGGTTTAGTCCGGGTGTTTCCTACCGCGCAACATTTGGAAGCGATGCTGTTGAATTAAGTGATAGTGACCTTTCTAATATTTCGTATAACCTCACGCTTAAGTTTGGTCGATTTTAATACATATAGTTTTAAAAATAAATTAATTGCCTTGAAGCGAATTGAAAAATTTTCTTCAAGGTAATTTTTTTCGGTTATGCCCTGATTTTTGTGGATAAAAATTAAATGGCTGTGAAATAGCGATGCAGTGTCTGCACCCAAAAGGCATGATAATAAGTTTGGCGTATTCCATGAGTCCATCAAAAAAACAATTATTAACTCATGAAAGGAAAGTACATCCAAGCTCTTTAGAAAATATATATTCATTATTTTTTCGAATATGACCGTATCAACAGATGCTAAGTTCCGTAGGAACGAAACTTATGGTAGTAGTACAGTGAATTAAACGACACCGCCTAGTCCTGTAAGGACGGCCTATTATCATTGTATCAATCATAAAATTCGAAAATGTTTTTATCTTCAAAAGGGATTTCAAATTTCTTCAGAAGATCCAGATACGCTTCTTTAAAAGCTGTGATTTTTATGATGCTCTTCTTGCTTGGTGATGTATTGTATTACCGCATCGCACTGTGAGCGTGAATATGAAAATGCACCGTAACCTTCTTGCCAGCTGAATTTCGCTTTTATATACTAGGTCATCCCTACGGGATTTAAAATTCTTAATCCTATTTTCTCTACCTACCATAAGCACATCCCTACGGGATTATGAATTTGCCATCTAGGCGCAGTACTAAATCAAAAAAAATTGCAAGTTTCCAATCCTCAAATATTCAACCCGTAGATTCTTATTTTTTTATCTTTCCACAAAAATCAGGGTAGAACCTTTTTTTCATTTAGCCTACACGGCTCTTCATGGCGCGGAAGTTTCTTCTGTGATTTTTTAATAACACAATCTGCTACATAGACTACAAATGGAAGTTACTTCCATAGCTCAATCGCTTTTATCGGCCTGACCTTAACTTTATAAGTCCCACACCTCCATCACTGCTTCACGAACATTTGCATCAAAAACTTTTAATGCTTTACAACTTTCAGTACAACCGATTTTCCATTTGTTGAAACATTCAGTAAATACATTCCTGTCGGATAATTTTCCATACTGAATGTAATGAAATCAGAATTAGCAGGAACGATTTCTACCAATCGGCCTTGAAGATCGCGAAGTTGAATGTTTGTCATCACACCTTTTGCCTTTACAGCAACCAAATCCGCTACCGGATTTGGATATACGCGGATGCTTGCAATTAAATCTTGCTCTACTCCGGTAACGGTACTGAATATATCATCGTTTGAAGCAACCCAGTTAGCGCCAACGTTGTTATCAAAATCAACATTTGCTAATTGTAAATAGCTGCCATTGCCATCTGCATTTGGCCACGGTGTTTTGTTAGAATACTCCACTTCATCAATTACATTTCCAAAACCATCGAGTAATGACAATTTTTGTCCATCACTATTCAGGCTGCGGGTAAATTCACCAAAAGCATTGAAGCCATATTTTTGAACAAACGTTTCCCTGTGATTTGCCAAATGTATAACATCGTGAGGATGAAGTATTGTGCCAACAGAAAATTGATATACAAAGCCTGTTCCTCCAAAATATACTCCTGTTACGTTAACATCTTCATCTCCGTTGTTTGTAATTTCAATAAACTCCTGATCGTTGCTATTAGGAAATATTGTTGATGTACCCGGATTGTACATAATTTTACTTATAACCAATGGAGGTGTAAAAACATTATTGCATGACGATGCCGAACCAATGTTACTGTTCATCCAAGCAATACGATCTTCCAAAAATTGTTTGATGTTGGCTATCTCTAAATTGTAATTATACGGATGACCATCGGGGTGATCTTGACCAATGGGTGGCCATCGTCCAATATTCCTTGATGCCGCCTCACTTATCGTTGCGACTGTTTCATCAATAAATGTTTTAAGGTTGATTATATTAAGGGGTGCTCCACTTGCTGTTAATTCATTCCATCGCTTGGATAGGTAACACCTATATGTTGCGTTGTCAAATAAATCTTTCCAGAATTTTGGGCCGGTATTATCGCCATTGTAAAATTGCCATGTATCGGTCTTACTTCTATCTAAATTCCACCGCCACAAATCATTTCCGTATGTTAAATTAAAATCCCACAAAGGTCCGGCACGGAGTTTTCCGTTTTTATCTTTATGAAAATAAGAACTGAATTGATAGCCATCCACATTGGCTGCAAGTTCATTCATGATCATAAAATCAATAAAAGATGGAACATCAATCACCGAAGGATAACCATCCACGAACGAAATATTTCCTGCTTTAGATGTTGTAGCCAAAGCATCGAATCGTGATTTGATATATAGAATTTGCTGTGATGTTATGTCTGAAGGTTTTGGGGATTCTTGAATAAAATCTACCTGAGAGCCAGCATACGTTGGAAATTTCCATGAAGAGACATCATCTCCCGCTACCTTATCTGCCTTGGTAATATAACCGCCCGATACATCTGGCAACATATTATCCTCTGCTTCTATTTTTGAAATATCTACCCGATTATCATCGGCTTTTATTTTCTCCTGTAAAATATAAAGTCCTTTATAATCGCCATTAATCATTACTTCACAATAAACCGTGCGTGGTGCGTAATCTCCTATTCGTCTCGATAATGTATACGATATATAATCGCGAATTAGCGATGGATCGAACGCCAAACCATTCAACACCCAATCATTCTCTTTGGGCATCCCTAGTAATTTTACACTGTTTTTTGAGACTTTATCTTCCAGCAATGTTGTGAAGCTGTATTGTTTTTTGGGCAATGCTTGAGAACTGGATCCTCTAATTTCAATTCCAATTTTACCGTTATAGTTTAAGAAGGTACTGTTGGTTTGATCCGCCACATAATTCCGTTGACCAAAGCCCCTATAAATTATTTTCATTGAACTCGAAATCTTTGGCTCATCTGGTATAGACTGATTACCATCTGTGTTGATTATAATGATCGGTAAATTACTATCTGTAAACGTTTGTGCGTTTAGGTTTACACACAAGATTAATATTAAAAACGCAGAGCCAAATATTTTTTTCATTTTGCTATTTACTAAATCCGTTACGTTTTACCTAGATCGTATTTCTAACGAACTAACGTATTCGCTGTGAATTACTTTGTGCGTGAGTGAGTAACCATCATCACACTATTCAAAGATGTTTATAATTTTTTTACCTTTGTAATGTCACCATCGGGCCAGCATTTGCCCACCAAAAAACAAACAAAAATTAACCGTATGAACATTTCAAAACACAAAGTGGCATCCATTCATTACACCCTTACTGACAACAGCGGTACTATTCTCGATACAAGTAGCGGTCGCGAGCCTCTAGTATATTTACATGGCGCAGGTAATCTTATTATGGGGATGGAAGAAGGATTAGAAGGAAAATCAAAAGGCGATAAATTCCAATTGAAAATTCCCGCAGCAAAAGGATACGGAGAGAAAGATCCCGCCATGACACAAAAAGTTCCGCGCTCTGCCTTTGGCGACCAGGAGGTGCGAGTTGGTTCACAATTTTCAGGAAATAACAATGAAGTGGTTACGGTAACAGAAGTAAATCTGGATTCAGTAACCGTAGATGCGAACCATCCTTTAGCGGGTGTGGAATTAAATTTTGCTATAGAAATTCTAGATGTTCGTGAGGCTACTCCAGAAGAAGAATCGCATGGCCATGTGCATGGTGCGGGTGGACATCAGCATTAAGTAGCTAAGAATTTAGAAGAGCGTATTTAGAATATAGAATTCTTCAAAACAACAAAAAACCCCATGATAAATCATGAGGTTTTTTGTTTGTAATGAATTTTGATAATTACTTTTTCTTCTTAGCTGCTTTCTTCTTAGAAGCCGATTTTTTAACAGCCTTCTTAGCAACTGTTCTCTTTGCTGTCTTTTTAGTTGCCTTCTTTGCACTTGATTTCTTAGCCACTTTTTTTGCGAACGCTTTTTTTACTGTCTTTTTAGCCAACACTTTCTTTACAGCTTTTTTGGCAGCTACTTTTTTCACAACTTTCTTCGCTGGCTTTTTAGCAACTGCTTTCTTAGTAGTCTTTTTTGAAACTACTTTTTTAGCCACTGCTTTCTGCGCTACCTTTTTTGTTGTTGTTTTTGTTGCTGCTGTTTTCACCGGTGCCACGTCTTTAACAACCTTTTTGGCAACTGCTTTCTGAGTCACTTTTTTCGTTGGTGCTGACTTCGCTTCGGCCGCAGCATTTATTCCCATTTGATTCAATGCAGAGCCTGCCTTAAACCATTCAATCTGGCCGGCATTGTAGGTATGATTCACTGATATGGTATCGCTTGATCCATCGCTGTGATGTAACACCACCGACAACGGTTGCTCAGGAGAAAATGTAGTTAAGCCAACAATATCAATAGAATCGTCTTCCATAATCTTGTTGTAATCTTCTTTGTTGGAAAAGGTAAGGCCTAGCATACCTTGCTTCTTTAAATTGGTTTCGTGAATACGCGCAAAAGATTTTACAAGAATAGCACGAACACCTAAGTGACGAGGCTCCATCGCTGCATGTTCGCGCGATGAACCTTCTCCGTAATTTTCATCTCCCACTACAATGGAACCAAGGCCTAAAGATTTGTAATAGCGTTGAACGTTGGGCACTTCATCAAATGAACCAGTGATACCGTTTTTGACACTGTTAATTTTTTCATTGAAAAAGTTTGTTGCTCCAATCAACAAGTTGTTTGATATATTATCTAAATGGCCACGATACTTTAACCATTTACCAGCCATTGAAATATGATCGGTTGTACATTTTCCTTTTGCTTTAATCAGCAAGCGAAGACCTTTTAAATCAGTGCCTTCCCACGCTTTAAAGGGAGCAAGTAGCTGTAGTCTATCCGATGTAGGACTTACCATTACAGCGACACCGCTACCATCTTTTGCCGGAGCCTGAAAGCCAGCATCTTTAACATCAAATCCTCTTGGTGGCAATTCATCACCAGTAGGAGGATCCAGTTTTACCTGCTCTCCATTTTCGTTGGTAAGGTAATCTGTTAGCGGATTAAAATTTAACGTGCCCGCTACAGCAAATGCAGTAACCAACTCGGGCGAACCAACAAAGGCATAGGTGTTTGGATTTCCATCATTACGCGATTGGAAATTTCTATTGAACGAATGAACAATTGTATTTTTCTCTTTCTTCTCTGCACCAACACGATTCCACATACCGATACACGGACCGCAAGCATTGGCAAAAACTTTTGCGCCAATTTTTTCAAAGATATCGATAAAGCCATCACGCGCAATGGTGAAACGCACTTGCTCAGATCCTGGAGTGATGGTAAATTCAGCTTTCGTTTTCAATCCCTTATCGGAAACTTGTTTTGCCAAACTTGCTGCGCGAGAAATATCTTCGTACGATGAGTTTGTGCACGAGCCGATTAATCCTACTTCAATTTTAGTAGGCCATCCGTTGGCCGCTGCCGCCTCTTTCAATTTCGAAATCGGTGTCGCTAAATCTGGCGTAAAGGGTCCATTCAAATGCGGCTCTAATTCAGATAAGTTCAACTCAATTACTTCATCAAAATATTTTTCAGGATCAGCATATACTTCAGGGTCGCCTGTTAAATGTTCTTTCACTGCATCAGCAAGATTTGCAATTTCAGTGCGCCCAGTTGACTTAAGGTAGCGTGACATCGACTCATCGTAACCAAAAGTTGATGTAGTTGCACCAACCTCAGCACCCATGTTGCAAATTGTTCCTTTACCGGTGCAGCTCATAGAGGTTGCCCCTTCCCCAAAATATTCTACAATAGCACCCGTTCCACCTTTCACAGTTAGAATGCCCGCTACTTTTAAGATCACATCTTTTGCTGATGTCCACCCACTCAATTTTCCAGTTAATTTTATACCAATGAGTTTTGGAAATTTTAACTCCCAAGCCATACCCGCCATAACATCAACCGCATCCGCTCCTCCAACACCAATGGCAACCATACCTAGTCCGCCAGCATTTACGGTATGCGAATCTGTTCCGATCATCATACCTCCAGGGAAGGCGTAATTTTCTAATACAACTTGGTGAATAATACCCGCCCCTGGTTTCCAGAAACCTAAACCATATTTATTAGAGACAGAAGAAAGGAAATCAAAAACCTCTTTGCTATCTGAATTGGCAACAGTTAAGTCGCTCTTTGCATCATCTTTTGCTACAATCAAATGGTCGCAATGAACGGTTGAAGGCACAGCAACCTTTGGCTTGCCCGCAGACATAAATTGAAGTAATGCCATTTGAGCAGTTGCGTCTTGCATGGCCACACGATCCGGAGCAAAGTCTACATACGACTTGCCTCTACCAAAATTTTCCAACTTCTGCTCAGCATGAAGGTGGGAATACAGAATTTTCTCGGATAGTGTTAGTGGCTTGTTAACAACTTTTCTTGCGTTGGCAATGCGCTTCGGCATTTCTTTGTACAACGCCTTGATCATGTCTAAATCGAATACCATAATGTTTGATTTTAAAGGAATGCTAAAGTACGAATTTTTTCAAATGCTTCATCCTTCTCACCTGGTGATTATGCATTTGCAAACGATGAAAGGCCAGACCTTATTTTGTCGAGCAAGGTATTAAGCTGCTGAACTTCGTTCTCGCTCAGATTATTTAATAAAGAATCAATCACTTTTGTTTCCGGCTCCATCGTTTCGAGCAACGCAAGACCCTTCTCGCTAATGGAGATTGCCACAGCACGCTTATCTTTTTCAGCACTTTTACGGATGACGAGTCCTTTCACTCGCAATCGCTACAATTCTGGAAGCGTCCAACATTTTATCGAGCATTCGATCGCGGATAGAATAAACTGAAATATGATTGGGATGTTGACCACGCAGAATGCGCAATACATTGTATTGCTGTGCTTTTTGAAAAGCTCATTTAGTTGGGTAATCAGAAAATAATAGGTGTAACAAATATTGAGAAGTCCCTTCTGGTAATCGTTACGAAAATCCGTTTGTTGAATGTCTTGTTCTAAGGCCATAATAATTTAATTATGGCGAGTTTGGTTTGAAGCACCAAAATAGCCATTTAAATATGGAGGCATTAATATGACACTATAAAGATTATGGTATTTTTATTTCGCGTTTATATAATTCAAAAATTCGCGCTTCACGTTTTCATCTTTAAACTTTCCGGAAAAATAAGCAGTACCTGTTTTGCTGTTAGTATCTCCTACTCCACGCGAGGCAACGCACATGTGGTTCGCATCTACCACTACGGCAATATCATCCGACTTTAAAACGCGTTGCATCTCCTTGCCGATCTGAACGGTTAACCTTTCTTGCACTTGTGGCCGCTTGGAAAAATATTGTACTATTCGGTTGATCTTTGAAAGCCCAATTACCTTACCGTTTGAAAAATAAGCTACATGAGCTTTGCCGTAAATCGGAACAAAGTGATGTTCGCAATGAGAGTAAAACGTAATGTCTTTCTCCACCAACATTTGATCGTAATTATATTTATTTTCGAATAAACGAGCAACTGGTCTGTTCTTTGGATTCAGTCCACTAAAAACTTCCTTCACATACATTTTAGCAACACGATGTGGAGTTCCGTTCAGACTGTCGTCTGTTAGGTCAAGACCCAAAATGTTCATGATCTCACGAAAGTGCTTTTCGATTTTTTCTATCTTCTGCTCGTCATCCAAATCAAATGCATCCGCCCGAAGTGGCGTATCAGCAGATGAGCCTACATGGTCATCAAACTCATCATCTGTCGGTTTAAGCGGCTGGATATTCAACAAAATTTCTTTCTGTCTCATAGAGGGTTATTTTCAATTCGAATTTTGAATCTATTTTTTGACGAAGTATTCTCCAGATCACAACGGCAATGTTCTCAGCAGTAGGATTTAAACTGTGAAAAAATTCAGTATCCAAGTTTAAATTTTTATGATCGAACTTTATCAACACATTCTCTTTGATCAGATCGCTTAACACTTTCATATCAAATACATATCCTGTCTCTTCGTCTGGCTCACCAATAACACTCACTACAAGCTCGTAGTTATGACCATGATAATTTGGGTTATTGCATTTTCCGAAAACAAGATCGTTCTTTTCGTCAGACCAACTGGCGTTGAACAAACGGTGCGCGGCATTAAAATGTTCTTTTCTGGAAACCTTTACTTTCATCTTGCAAAGTTAAACATGATTATGGATAAAAAGTTCAAGTTACGCTTATGCAGAAGGTCGTAAAGTTGAATTAATTACCTATGCGTTTCCTTACGCTCCGAATAAATGTTTTCTACAGAAAAGGAACAGCATGAGGCTATACGAAAGTTTAAGGAACGACACTTCCCTAACTCGCTATGTTAAAAGTTAGATAAGAAGGTATCGTGAGAACTGAACAGCGATAAATTAACGCCCACACTAATTTCGTGCGTATTGAACTGCGTGCCGACCGAATTTTTAAATGGCATTTCATAAGCATAGCCAAACCGATAGCCCTTCGTGAACTTAAACTGAAGCAATGCACCGAGGCTGTTCAAATTACGCAAGTACATTCCGGCAATGTATTTTTCATCGAGAATAAAATTTGCTTGATAGTCAATTGATATTGGTGCGCCTTTCACTGCCTTTACCAATATAGATGGCTTAAAGCGAATGCGTTCAGTGAGGTAAAAAACATAAGCCGCGGTTGCGTAAAAATGTTGACTATATAAACGCGATTCAAATGCATTTGACGCACTGTCGATAAACATACCAGTGGCTTTCAACATTCGGGGAACTGAAAGCCCAACAAAGAAACGATCGCTTTTTAATATTAAACCGGCACCAAAGGTTGGTCTGGTAAGATTTTGATTTTGCATAAAGACAGCATCGCCCTTATCGTATGGATTGAGTAATGTATTATCACTTCTAAAATTTAATATGCCGGCTTGTAATCCGAACGAAAGATACTTTTCACCGAATCCAATTTTATAAGCATAACTACCTTGAATTTCAGTATTGTTTGAATTGCCAATCTTATCCTGCAAAAGCATAAAACCAATGCCCATTTTATTATTAAGCACTGATGTATGTGCCGTAACGTTTGCCGTGCTCGGACTACCATCAAAACCTGCCCATTGTTTGCGATAGGTAACAGAAGTATTAAAATTATTATTCAAGCCCGTGTATGCCGGATTAATGAGCAACGGATTGTTTAGATACTGTGCGTATAGCGGATCATTCTGCGCGTGAAGACTGCTGACCCATAAAATGAAAATAGAAACGAGTAGAATATTTCGCATAGGCTTAGTGAATTAAAAAACAGAAAGAGTATGCGTCAAAAAATTGATGCACATCCAATGACTTCATTGCTACAACAAAGCCATTGAGAACACCTTCGCTTTTCATAATACTATCAGGACTGTTTTAGTGATAGGTAGCCAGTAAGTGATTTCACACCACTTTCAAATTCAATTGAATAAAAATACGTTCCGCTCGGAAGGCCTTTGCCATCCTGATTCATTCCTTCGAATCGCTTGCCAGGATTTTCATTGTCGTATCCATTAACCTTAAAAATTAAATCGCCCCAACGATTAAAAATACTTACCCTGTTTCCTTTGGGTAAATTAAAAATGCGCATAAATCGATTGTCTCCAGAACTATTTGGGGCTACTGCATTGTACACAACAACATCTTCAATATTTAATGTGACTGTGTTTTCAGAACACGCCATCAGTAAATCGCACGCTTTAATGGTTAACTGATCTGAACCTCGAAAAGAAATATTTTGATACCGAATTATCAAATCATTCTGCTCAATCTGGGCAGATGCACCACTGGCGGGTCGTTTAATAATTTCAAAAGAGGTTGGATCAAGATTTCCATCAGGATCAGAAATAAAATCCAATAAGCTAAGTCGTATAGCTTCATCAGGTTGCACGCGAACTTGCTGTGCAACAATGATAGGCGCTACGTTGCAAACTGCGGAAACGGTAAACGTGTATTGCCCTGAATCCAGTTGTGTTAAATCTTCAAGTGAAGAAGTGAGACCTTTCGGGCCAACCCAATAAACAGAATAATTATTGCCGGTAATAGAAAGTTGAATGGCACCATTCGGTGAACCACAACTTGAATTTTGAATTACCGTATCAACACGAACAGAAAGCGGTGATGTGGAATGATCTTCTATCACAATGGGATCAATCGCATAATCCTTTGATGTAGAGCACCCGTTGCTATTGTCTGTCAATGTAATACCATAAGAACCTGGAGCGAGCCCTACAGGGGCGAGTGATGTAGAAAAAAATTCTGTTCCTTTAAACCACGTTGCCGAAAATGACCCAGCGCTTGCAGATGGAACTATTAACGCACTTCCGCTAAATGGCGCAGAACAATTTTCATTATCGATCTTGCTTACGGTAAAGGTTGGCTTTAAAGTTTGATCTAGAACAGTGAACTGTTGATAGAGGCTGCATTTTGAAACATTGTCCGTTACATAAACACTATAGGTAGCCGGCACCGCAGTTTGCAAATCTTCGGTAGCTGATGCAAAGCCAAGTTTGGTCTGATTGTACCAACTGTAATTATAATCTCCTGATCCATTCGAAACAGTAACATCTACACCTCCATTGCCCGGACTGCATAAAGTGCTTGGTGTTATTGTTCCTGTTACATTCAGCTTGGCCGTTGCAGAATTTGAAATGTAAACCGATTTACTTATTTCACAACCAAGTGTATTGTCTTTTACCTTAAGGGAGTAGCTTCCGCTCGCAACGCCTGTTACACTTGCGCTCAATTTTTTTATTACTGCATCTGGATAAATCCATTCATAGGAATAATTTCCTGAGCCTCCTGTTGGAACAGCCGTTGCCGAGCCTGCAAAAGGAGGAGCGCAGGTAGTGTTTACCGCTGATGTATAATTGACTTTAAAAGGAGAGTTAATTGTAAATACAGAAAAACTAGAACAGCTAATATTATTAATATCTGTAACCTCCACATAATACACTCCGGCAAGTGCAGAAAGTAAATCTTTTGTGGATGCCAACGGACTGAACAGTTCATTGTACCACGTATATTTATAAGAACCTGAACCTCCCGTTACAGTGAGCAATACCTTTCCTGTTTTCAAATTACAGGCTGTGGCATTAGTAACATTACCTGATATGTTAAGATCACAAGAACTTGAACAAACCGAGCCGACTGTAAAAATTTTTTTAATCGCGCAGTTCGCACCATCCTTTACTTCCAAAGAGTAGGTTCCACTATTAAGGCCTGAAATATTTTGGGTCGATGCAGTAAATCCAGACGGTCCAATCCATTTGAAATTATAATTTCCGGATCCTCCAGTAACTGAAGTGTTTATTGCCCCTGAACCAGCGGAACAATCTTGTGGTTGTAGGTAACTTAAAGCAACACCTAGTTTGGCATTGGTGACAATTACGTCTTGATGAATTTCTTTGGTCTGTCCAAAAACAACTTGGCTACAAATTGCAAACAGGGTGAGCAAGACTGCCAAAAGAAAGCGATATTTGGGGCTCAATTTGGTTTATTGGTTTGGTCTAAGGGAATCGAAGGTAGTAAACTGAAGTTATAATTCAACACAACGATTCAGTAAAACTGATTATTAGGTAGTTAGATTGCTTTACTTAACAGATAAGTTGCATGAAATTTGAAGAAATAAAGGCAAAAATTGAAGAATATCGCGGTTCTGGAAAGAAAATGTTCACCACTTCTTCCTTCCAATCGCATAGTTTGGTGCTACTTCATATGCTGAGTCGAATCGATCGATCGATTCCTGTTTACTTTATCAATACCGGTTTTCATTTCCCGGAAACGGTTCAATTCAGAGATCACATTGCCGAGCTTTTTGGATTACCTATCGTTGATTTAAAATCTGACGTTCCAAAATTTATGCAACGTGATGCCGAAGGGAAACTATTATTTACTTCCGATCCTGATCATTGCTGCTATCTAAATAAGACCCAACCGATGGATGGCATCCTCCGATCAAATGATGTGTGGATAAATGGTGTTCGAGCAGATCAAAGTGCGGTTCGCGCTGCAATGAAGATAGAGCAACCCGCGCAGCATGGCGCCATTCGTTTTCATCCGATGTTAGATTGGAATGCAAAGATGATCTGGCAATACCAGAAAGAATATAATTTACCCAAGCATCCGTTAGAAGAAAAAGGATTTGTGAGTATAGGTTGTGAACCTTGTACCCGTAAATTGGATCCCGAAATGCAAGAGCGCGAGGCACGATGGTTCGGCCTTAACAAAATAGAATGCGGACTACACACTGATTTAATAAGCAAGTAGAAATGAAAGTATTGGTTACCGGTGGTGCCGGCTACATAGGCACCGAGTTGATTTCTCAATTAATAGCAAATCCAGACGTTAATGAAGTTGTAGTATATGATAACCTCAGCCGATTAAATTTTAATATGTTTCTCGGTTTAAGGCTGCAGCAATACAAAAAAATATCGTTTGTAAAAGGAGAACTTCTGGATTCCAGAAGTCTTCGTAAGATTTTAAAGGGAGTGGATGTGGTATATCACCTCGCGGCAAAAGTAACAACGCCTTTTGCCAGTTCTGATGCACACATGTATGAACAGGTTAATCATTGGGGAACAGCAGAGCTCGTTTATGCCATTGAAGAAAGCAATGTGAAACGCTTTGTCTATACCAGCAGCACAGGAGTTTATGGTTCGTCTAAAGATGCCGTTGATGAACATTCAGCGTTGAATCCACAAACTCCGTATGCTGTTTCTAAACTTCGTGGTGAAGAGCATGTAAGAAGATTAAGCGATAAAATTGATACCTATATTATCCGATGTGGTAATGCG
>JBBRFY010000009.1:0-32955 GCA_038241205.1 Cytophagales bacterium | reverse complement strand
TCCCTTTAGTATTGGTTTTACTTTTCCATTTTTCTTTCCCAATTTTTTTGGAATAGCGCCTGGTCAACAACCCATAATCTTTGCTTTGTTTATGGGAACAGCAATGGCCATTACTGCCCTACCTGTTATTGTAAGAATTTTAATGGACTTGAATTTATTCAAATCAAAAATGGGGATGCTCGTTGTAGCTTCTGCTATGGTTGATGATTTAATAGGATGGTTAGTATTCTCTGTTATACTCAGCTTAATTGGTAAAGGCAATGGCACTATGTCTTTTGTCAGCACGCTTCTTCTCACCATTGGTTTTTCGGCACTCATGCTTACCGTTGGCCGGTCGCTACTAAATCGTGTGCTTCCGTGGATGAATAAAAAACTGGCGTGGCCAGGAGGTATCTTATCCATTTCATTGGCATTGTGTTTTCTGGGTGCTGCCTTTACAGAATACATTGGCATTCATGCCATCTTTGGTGCATTCATCATTGGTATCGCATTAGGCGACTCCGAGCATTTTTCAGAACGCGCAAAAGAAATCGTTCACCAGTTTATCAATAACATTTTTGCGCCTTTGTTTTTTGTTTCCATAGGACTGCGTGTAAACTTCTTTGCCAATTTTGATTTTACACTAACACTTGCCATTCTCCTCATTGCATTTACAGGGAAAATTATAGGCAGCGGTCTTGGTGCTCGCCTTGGAGGATTTTCTTGGAGAGAATCTCTGGCAGCCGGCTTTGGAATGAATGCACGTGGCGCTATGGAAATTATTTTAGGGTTGGTAGCACTAGAAAATAAATTGATTAACGAAAAAGTTTTTGTCTCACTCGTTATCATGGCATTAATTACCAGCATGGCGAGTGGGCCCATGATGAAGTGGGCGTTGAAATTGAAATAACTAATCCTTAACCATATACCTTCATAATTGCAACATCAGCAATCCGTTCATCTTCTTCTTCTGATAAGCCACTAATACCTATTCCTCCAATTACTTTGTCATTGTGAAAAATAGCAAGGCCTCCACCAAAACCCGTTATTCCTGAATCGCCCCAAAATGCTGGTGGTCGGTTTTGTCCATTCATAAACTCGCCCATCTCTCGCGTTGTCTTTCGATCGCGTGCCGCTGTGTACGCTTTGTTTTGTGCTATCAACGAAGCGGCAGGACTTGCTCCATCCATACGCAGAAAAGAAATCAATTCACCTTCAGGTCCTGTTACGGCAATGGCAATGTGCTTGTTTAATTTTTCCGCTTCAGCCAGTGCGTTAGACACTAATTGATGTGCTTCTTTTGCACTCACTTTTTCAATGGAATACATACAGGATTATTTTTTAATGCATAGTAGAGAATAAATCTTTTCAAGATAAAAAAATCCCACAAATCAAGTATTGATCAATACCTATCTGTGGGAAATTATTGCGCTGCTAAAAAATCTATTTTTTTCTCTCTAATGCCGGCAATGTAAAATCGTCTAATGCACTCGGCTCCTTCATCAATGCTTCTATATCTTCCACTTTGCGTGGAGCCGCTATTGACAAATGTTCGTAGCCATTTTTCGTTACTAAATAATCATCTTCAATACGCACAGCAATGCTCCACCACTTCTTATCACAATTAGCATTTTCTGGAATGTAAATACCCGGTTCAATTGTAATCACCATGTTCTCCTGTAATTTATCGCGCGGCCCTCTATCGTGAACATCCAAACCGATATGATGGCAACATCCATGTGGGTAATACATGTGTTTTTCGTTCTCATCTTTTATAACTCCCAACTCAGCCAAACCCTTGTTTATTACAGAGCGTGTTACATCAGTAAGATCTTTAAACGTTGAACCCGGCTTGCATACTTTCATGGCTTCTTCCTGTGCCTTTAAAACCAATTCGTAAATCTGCTTTTGTTCTGGAGAAAATTTCCCCGAGACCGGAATGGTTCTGGTGATGTCGGCAGTGTACCCATGAAACTCTGCGCCTAAATCCATCAAGATTAATTCTTTGCTTGTAATGTTGGGTTTGTAATTATCGATGTAATGCAAAATACAACCGTTGTGTCCTGCACCTACAATAGAAGGATACCCTAAATCTTCTGCCTGATATTTTTTGAAAACAAATTCGTGAATGCCCTGAATCTCGCGCTCCGACATACCGGGTTTCATTGCCTTCATTACTTCGCGCTGCCCTATGCACGAAATGGTTACAGCATTGCGAATCAAATGCATTTCTTCTTTTGTCTTAAAGCCCCTAAGCGTTCCCATAATTGGGCCGAGGTCTTTCGTGTTGAGATTACTTTTTTGTGCTTCGGTAGTAATGGTTAGCGTGTTGTTCTTAGATGGATAATTTACTTTGCCTTTAAACATTTCAATAATGTCATACAAATCGGAAGAATCGCGCGGGTTATCGCGGACATCATTATTAAAATCGAAAAATAATATTTGATCGAACTTCGAAAAGTTAACGTTGTATTTTTTGAATTCAGTATTGTTAAACGCTTGCTCAAGACCCAACTTTGTTTTAACAGCAGCATCCCCCATTCTTCGACCCGTCCACATTTCTGCTTGCTCGTTGCGCGGTTGAACAAAAATAATTTCATCGTATGCCGTGCCTCCGCTGCTCACTTGCTTGTCTTTAAACACAAATAATACGGCATCCGGTTCTTTATATCCCGATAGGTAATAAAAATCAGGATTCTGATGATACACATAGTCAACATCGTTGGCACGATTGCGCACTGCATTGGCAAAGAAAACCGCTACCGAATTGGCAGGAAGTTTTTCACGCAGCAGTTTTCTTCTTTCCTTGTGAAAATCCTTTGATAAAAAATCATTTGGCTGATCAGCGTCTTGTGCAAAGGCGGACGCTGTGCAAAGAATAAAAATGAAAATGTAGAGGAGTCTCATGAGATATAGTTTTACTGGTAAGATAAAATAAAATTTAAACTAAATATTAGAGGGAAGTATAATCTGCAATGCGAGATGACCAACGGTAATTTTTTTAGCGGCATGTGGTTTAAATCTTAAATACAGATTATACATACTTTCCCAGTTTAACACTCCACGTTTCAGGCAGAATGTGCTCATAAAATAATGTGCTGCTTAACGGGCTAACATTAACTACTAAATCGACTTCGCTCTTTCCCAATACACGTCCATTTCTGCCAACGTCATTTCTCCCATTTGCTTTCCGTCTTTTGCCGATTCTGTTTCAAGGTATTGAAAGCGTTTGATGAATTTTTTATTGGTGCGTTCAAGTGCTTCTTCCGGATCGATGTTAATGAAGCGAGCGTAGTTTACCAATGAAAAAAGTAAATCCCCAAATTCAGCTTGCGCTTTTTCTTTGTTGATGGCTTCGCTGGATGAAACATTAAACTCGGCTTTAAATTCTTTCAACTCTTCTTCTACCTTTTCCCATACCTGTTCTTTCTTCTCCCAATCAAAACCAACACCTCTTGCTTTATCTTGTATGCGAATGGCCTTTACCAAAGCAGGCAATGATTTAGGCACGCCACCTAAAACTGATTTATTACCTGTCTTCAATTTAATTTTTTCCCAGTTGGCTTTTACTGTTTCTTCATCATCGGCCACTACGTCACTATAGATGTGAGGGTGTCGTTCTATTAATTTATCGCAGATAGAATTTAATACATCACTCACATCAAATGCTTTTACCTCAGATGCTATGCGCGAATAAAAAACCAAATGAAGCATGAGGTCGCCCAGTTCTTTTTTTACCTCAGTTAAATCTCCTTCTATTATAGCATCGGAGAGCTCGTATGTTTCTTCAATAGTAAGGTGACGCAAACTTTCTAATGTTTGCTTTTTATCCCACGGACAATTCTCGCGCAATTCGTCCATAATGGTAAGCAGTCGGTCGAACGATTGTAACTTGGCTTCTCGGTTTACATCGGGTGTAGAAAGAACTTTCTTCATAGGGAATAAACTTAATTTACAGATAGGCTGTTCCGTAAAGGTCGCCTATCTTTGTGCGAAACGTATCATGCAAAGTTGAAAATTTCAAATGTAAACCAACATGGCTGTATTCATACTTACCCTTGCTGTCTTCGCGATTTTCTTTATTTTTCTATCCGTGCGATTAATCTTCTTAAAGAACGGTGAGTTTCGCGGCACATGCGCATCTCAAAGTCCTTTTCTAAATAAAGAAGGAATTACCTGTGGCTATTGCGGCAAGGAATTAAAGTCAACCGATCAAGCGTGTGGCGACCCTGATGGTGCATTGAAATTAGAATCGTTACCTGGCATTAAGAAAAACTAGTGTTCTTCAATCTTTCTTTATTGCGTACCATAATCTAGTCTCGCAAATCCTATGTAATTTAGTGGATACAAATCCTCTATGAAAGCAGCAAAGATTGGCCTTATCCGTGAAGGTAAAACCCCGCCCGATAAACGCGTTGCCTTTTCTCCAAATCAAGTTGAAGAAATTTTACAGCGATTTCCCAATCTATCCGTTGTTTGCCAAAATAGTGCTACCCGTTGTTTTAAAGATGAAGAATATGCTGAACTCGAAATTCCTGTTGTTGATACATTAAATGATTGCGATATCATTATGGGAATTAAAGAAATACCTATTGAAAATTTAATCGCTAATAAGACGTACCTGTTTTTCTCGCATACTATAAAGAAGCAGCCCTACAACAAAAAATTGTTACAAGAAATTATAAAAAAGAAAATAAAGTTGATTGATTATGAAGCCTTGCGCGATGTGCATGGCAATAGATTAGTGGCCTTCGGTCGCTTTGCCGGAATTGTAGGTGCGTACAATGGCTTATGGACGTACGGCCTGCGTTACAAAAAATTTGTGCTTCGCAGAGCACATGAGTGTTTTGATATTAATGATTTAAAAATTGAATTAAGGAATGTTAGTCTTCCTCCCATAAAAATTATTCTTACGGGTGGCGGTCGCGTTGGTAAAGGTTCGATGGAAACATTAGACAGTGCAGGAATTCGGAAAGTTAGCGCACATGATTTTTTAACGAAACAATTTAATGAGCCTGTGTATGTTCAACTCAGCAGTAGCGATTATCATGTGCGAACAGAAGGCGGACATTTCAATCGCGATGAGTTTCATAAATATCCTGAACGATATTCGTCAAAGTTTAGTCCGTTTGCAAAAGTTGGCGATGTACTTCTTGCTGGTGCATATTGGAATCCAAAGGCTCCCGTTCTTTTTTCGCAAGAGGAAATGCAATCTCCTGATTTTAAAATTAGAATCATTGCTGATATTACCTGTGATATTAATGGATCAATACCCAGCACAAAAAGAGCCAGTACAATTGTAGATCCGCTTTATGATTATGATCCAAAATCAGATTCTGATCAACCACCTTTTACACATGAAAATTACATTACTGTAATGGCAGTAGATAACTTGCCGTGCGAGGTTCCGCGAAGTGCTTCAGAAGAATTTGGTCGCGATTTGATTGACCGGATTTTACCATGTCTGTTTATCGATGACCCTGAAAAAATTATTAAACGAGGGATGATTACATCGGGTGGGAGGCTGACGTCAACTTTTGAATACTTAAGCGATTACATCGCCTAATCAAAAAAATCGACTGATCTCTGGGGTCTAAAAAAACAAATACACCAACACTGGAATAAAAAAAATAGCATCGCCTAAAATTCGATAGCGATCATTTTTTGCAAAATACGAGTGAGAAAATACCATGATGAACAACACCACATTCATCGACAATACTATAAATGCTGATGGCTGCGCTGAATAGGTAACAACCCAAAGTGCTGCCGATAAAACAAAAAGAAAATTGATAAACACATTACTTATTTTCTTACCCAGAATTGTCGCGAATGATACCCTATCATCTTTCAAATCATTTTCATAATCAAACCATGAAAAAATAATAAGATTCAGAAAAGCAACCAGAAAAAACTCCGCGATCACAATCCAATTCCATTCCTTTAAAGCCATTGTTGTGTTTGACATTGCTGGCAGCATAACCCCCGTTGTATAGACAATCGCTACAAACATTTCCTTCAAAATTTTTAAGCTGTGCTGTATTAACAAATACATCGCCACCAAAACGATCAACACAATACCTGTAAGCAACGCTGGCTTTCGGATAAAGAAAAGTAAAACGATATTTATGGCAATGGCTATCGATACGATGATAATCAGTAATCGAAAATGTTGCTGGTGAAACCGATGACGATTCGTTGTAGCGGATGTTTTAATTTTTTTTGCGTCCAGCAAATGATCAGCCGTGTAAATAATCCAAACGGAGAGACCAAGACAAGCAACACTATAATAGGTAACGTCAGCTTGAAGAATGTGCGCAAAGAATAGGGCGGAACACACAGCACCTAATGCTACGTCTATACTCAACACATTGAGTACGTTATAAAGTGAAACTAAACCTGAATTTAAATTCTTAAACACCTTCATAAAACAAAAAAGTCCCCCGATTGCTCAGAGGACTTCAAGGTATAAAGAAGAATACTATTATGCTGATTTCAATGCTTCTGCACCACCCACAATTTCAAGAATTTCTTTTGTAATGGCAGCCTGGCGTGTTCTGTTGTATGTTAAGCGAAGTGATTTTAATAAGTCGCCAGCGTTTTCCGTTGCCTTGTCCATGGCCGTCATACGTGCACCATTTTCTGACGCGTTAGAATCTAACAACGCCTTGAACAATTGCACCTTCAATGACTTCGGAATTAAACCTGTTAATATTTCTTCCTGATCTGGTTGATAAATATAATCAACAGGATTAGAATTTGTTGTTGTTGACGTTGGAGGTTGGATTGGTAAATATTGCTCCATGCGCAAAATTTGTGTTGCTACGTTTTTAAATTCGTTATACACAATTTCTACTATATCATATTTGCATACCCGATATGCGTTTATAATAAATTCGGTTGCGCCAGATGCTGTTTCAAAAGTTAGTCTTCCAAAAAGATCGGAAAACTCACTTACCATTTTCATTTTGCGCTTGCCAAAAACCTCTAACGATTTTCTTCCGATAGGAAGAATCGTAACGTTACCTTTTCTTTCCTGCTCAAAATATTTCTCTGTGATAAGTCTGCCTACGCCTTTAAAAACACTGCTGTTAAATGAGCCGCAAAGCCCACGATCTGAACTTACTACAACGATCAAAATATTTTTCTCTTCCCGAATCTGGCTGTACCAATTATCTTCATCACCCGAACTTTGCGCAGCCGAAAGGTTTTGCAACATCTCATTCAGCTTAGTTGCAAATGGGCGAATTTGTGTAATGCGCTCTTGCGACCTACGCAACTTAGCAGCCGCAACCATCTTCATGGCTTTGGTGATTTGCTGCGTGCTCATCACTGATGTAATTCTACTCTTTACTTCTTTTAAGCTTGGCATTGTAAGTTAATCGTGAATGGTTATTCGTTAATCGGCAAATACCTTTACTACACTGCGTACTTCTTAGATAAATCAAGTGCTGTAGATTTTAAGATGGCAACATCAGCATCTTCAAATTTACCAGCACGCAAATTACTTAACACCTGCGGATGGGTTGCGCGTAGAAGCCCAAGATATTCTTTCTCAAATTCTCTTACTCTTTGCACGGGCACAGCATCCATAAATCCACGCGTTGAAGCCGTGATAATAGCCACTTGCTCTTCTACTGGAACGGGTGCAAACTGCGCTTGCTTTAATATTTCTGTATTTCTTCTTCCGCGTTCGATAGTCAATTTTGTAGCCGCATCAAGATCAGAACCGAATTTAGAGAAGGCCTCTAATTCACGAAACTGTGCCTGGTCCAACTTCAATGTACCCGCTACTTTCTTCATCGACTTAATCTGCGCAGAACCTCCAACACGTGATACCGAAATACCTACGTTAATCGCAGGACGAATACCTGAGTTGAACAAATTTGTCTCTAAAAATATCTGACCGTCAGTAATAGAGATTACGTTGGTTGGAATATATGCGGAAACGTCACCGGCTTGTGTTTCAATAATTGGAAGAGCAGTTAATGATCCTCCACCTTTTACCAAATGCTTGATAGAATCAGGAAGATCATTCATGTTCTTCGCGATGCTATCGTTGTTGATAATTTTCGCAGCTCTTTCAAGCAAACGGGAGTGAAGATAAAACACGTCACCAGGATATGCCTCGCGTCCAGGAGGTCTTCTTAACAACAACGAGACTTCACGATATGCCACGGCTTGTTTTGACAAGTCATCATACACTACTAATGCTGGTCTACCTGTGTCACGGAAAAATTCTCCAATCGCTGCACCTGTAAACGGAGCAAAGAATTGTAGTGGAGCTGGATCTGCCGCTGAAGCAGCAACAATAACAGTGTAAGGAAGCGCACCTGCTTTTTCAAATTCAGCGGCAACACTCGCTACAGTTGAAGCCTTTTGGCCGATGGCTACATATATACAAAATACAGGTTCGCCTTTTTCGTAAAATTCTTTTTGGTTAATGATGGTATCAATTGCAACGGCAGTCTTACCCGTTTGCCGATCACCAATAATTAACTCACGTTGACCACGACCTACTGGGATCATAGAGTCAATCGCTTTTATACCCGTTTGAAGTGGTTCGTTTACAGGCTGACGGAAAATTACTCCGGGAGCTTTTCTTTCCAATGGCATTTCATAAAGCTCTCCGCTAATTGGGCCTTTGCCATCAATCGGTTCCCCAAGCGTATCTACTACGCGGCCTAACATTCCATCACCCACTTTAATGGATGCGATTTTGCCAGTACGTTTTACCGTATCGCCTTCGCGGATACCTTGAGAGTCTCCAAATAATACAGCCCCTACGTTGTCTTCTTCGAGATTAAGCACAAGTGCTTTAAGTCCATTTTCAAACTCCAACAACTCACCGGCTTGCGCTTGTGTAAGTCCGTAAATACGTGCCACACCGTCACCAACGGAAAGTACGGTTCCTACTTCTTCTAATTGTGCTTCGGTGCGTGAATTTGAAAGTTGTTCGCGTAAAATTGCGGATACTTCTTCTGCTCTTATTTCTGCCATAATATCGTTGGTCGTTATTTAATATTCGTTGTTGATCTTTCTCCCTGTCCTCCGGGGAGGGTTGGAGTGAGGTTTAATATTCTTTAATAAATGGATTGTGACTGAATTTCAATTTAAGGGCTTTCAGTTTGTTTTTTATAGAAGCGTCTATTTGTTTGTCGCCTACATTCAACACAAAACCACCAATCATGTCTGCATCAATCTTTTCAATCAATTCAATTGAATCGCGATTAGTTAAAGTCTTCGCCATCTTTTCGAATTCAGCTCTTAGTGTCGGATCGAGTTTCGTTGTAGTAGTGATGGTGGCTTTCCTTATATTTTTAAAGGTATTGTATGCGTTATGAAATTCTTTCGCAATAGTCGGTAGTAAAGGCTCGCGATTCTTACGCGTAATAATATCCATCATGGATAAGGTAAGCGCATTCATCTTGCCCTTAAAAAGTGCTTGAAGAATTTCGCGTTTTTTATCGTGTTTAATAATTGGACTCTCCAGCATCAACACGAAATCAAAGTTGCTTTCGCAAATGGAAGAGAACATCAACATATCGTTGTGTATATCTTCAATTACATTCTTCTCAACCGCCAGATCAAGAAGCGCTTTTACATATCGCGAAGCTGCTCGTATGTCTGCCATCTTAATTGATCTTTACGTCTTTTATGTAGCTCTCAACCAATTCTTTCTGCGCGCTATCGTTCGCCAAATTTTTCTTCATCAACTTCTCTGCTATATCCAACGAAAAAAGAGCAACCTGAATTCTCACTTCTTTCAGAGCGGCTTGTTTTTCGATGTTGATTGCTGCACGCGCATCCGTAATAATTTTATCGGCAGCGGTCTTTGCATCGCCTACGGCTTCATCCTTCATGCGGTTTACTGCTTCGCGTGCTTGTGCTAACATTTTGTCGCGTTCTTCACGTGCTTCTTTTAGCAACTTCTCGTTGTCTGATTTTAGCTGCGACATTTCAAGACGTGCTTTCTCTGCTGTATCAAGAGCAAATTGAATAGATTGCTCGCGTTCTTTTAATGAACTGATGATGGGTTTCCAGGCCAGTTTGCTTAATAGGAAAAATAATCCTACGAAAACAATCAATTGCCAAATGATGAGTCCCGTGCCGGGGGTAAGAAGTTCCATGATCTATATATTAATCTGGTGTAGTTTCAATAAAAAAAGAAACCTGCCCGGCCAAGTGCCTAAGGCAGGTTCAAAAACATTAGCCTAAAGAAATCAAAAGGCAAATTACAAGAGCGAAGAGCGCTGCCACCTCAATAAGAGCGGCAATGATCAACATCGCACCTTGAATTTTACCAGAAGCCTCAGGTTGACGAGCCATACCTTCCATTGCAGAGCCACCGATTTTACCAATACCGATTCCAGCGCCAATTGCAGCTAGACCAGCACCGATTCCAGCGCCCATGATTGCAAAGCTCATGTCTAATAAAAGTGCTACTAACATAGTGTTAAGTATTTAAAGTGTGAAAAAGCCCCACGACAAACTCGAGGGGATATCGTTAATCCGATTAATGATGTTCGTGCTCAGCTGTAGCCATCCCAATGTACAATGCTGTGAACAGCGTAAATACATAAGCCTGAATACCGGCAACCAACAACTCAATTAAACTGATAAATAATACGATGATAGAAGATCCGAATCCAACCCAGATGCTTCCGAAAATAAATGCTAATGCTATTAAACTCAGTAACACAATGTGCCCTGCCGTAATGGCTACGAAAAGACGAACCGTAAGTGAAATAGGCTTTGTGAAAATACCAATGATTTCGACCGGAAGAATAACCAATCTCAATACAAGCGGTACACCCGGAGTCCAAAAAATGTGAGCCCAGTATGCTTTGTTGCCATTTATATTGGTGATGATAAAGGTCAACAAAGCAAGCGATAAGGTAACTGCAATATTTCCTGTTAGATTTCCTGCCCCGGGAAGAAGGCCTAATAAGTTTCCGAATAGAATGAAGAAGAATAATGTGAGTAGGTAAGGAAGAAACTTTTCGTATCGATGACCAATGTTTGGTTTCACAATTTCATCGCGCACAAAAATTATGATGGGTTCAAAGAACGATTGAATTCCTTTTGGGGCGCCACCTTTATTCGTCTTGTAACCTTTTGCTACCGAAGAGAAAACCAATACCAAAAGAGCTGCAGTAATAAAAAGCATGGCAACGTTCTTCGTGATTGACATATCAAAAACACCTTTGCCGGATTCAACTAATGTAATGTGGCCATGATCAAGCTTGTATCCATTATACTCAATCAGATTATGATGCTCGCCATAAAAGTTACGCGAAGAAAAAACATCAAGACCTTTTTCAGAAGAGTAAACAATCACCGGAAGGTAGATGGTGCCATAGTGTCCATCCCATAAATGCCAGATGTGGTCGTCCAAAACGTGATGGAGAATTACTTCCTTTGCATTGAAAGGTTTTTCTTCAGCATGATGTTGTTTCGCAGGCTCTTGCTCAGCCGCAAAAATATCCAACGGAATCGCGCAAAGCAGTATAATCAAAATTGGCAGAATTCTCTTTAAAGAGCTGAGAAACACGGTCATTCGGGCTTATTTCAAGGTTTTTAAAATCCGAGCGCAAAGGTATTAATTCCACCCCCAGAAAAAAATCTTTTGAAAATTTTTTGCCCGATTTACGCTGCGTTATCGTCTTTGGTTTTCTGAAACAGAAATGCGATTTCAAGTGCTGTAAAAATGAAATAGCAGATCAGGAAAAAAACAATATTATAAGTTGCTCCTGCCCGATCTTTAAGTGCTATAAAAAAAGCATATGCACCAAATGCCACGATTTTCAGTACCATCATAAAAAGGTAGAGTTGCACAAATGTATCGGGTTTATTAATGCGATACAGGTATCGAAACATCAACCCCGTGCCGAAGGTGAGGAAAATGAGGGTCTGATAGAAGAAACTTGGCAGCTTTGAAATCCATATTAAGTCGTGAGCCAACCATGACAATCCCCCAATCACCAGGGTCGCTATAACCAGCGCCACAAAAAAACGAATCACGGATTGTTCTTATTTATCGATTTATAAACTTGGTACATCATTCCTCCAAAAGCAGTAAAGCCAAATAAGAGCATGAAAACGGGGAACTTTAAATTGAGGTAGTTATCGAGAAGATATCCCAGCCATCCCATAAAAAATATAGCGACCAATAGCTGAATGCCAAGGCTACTGTATTTTAAATAGTTATTATATGGTTTTAGCTTCTGATTCTGAGAGGGATCGGTTGATGCCATTGTCGCCTATTTTAATATCCTTTATGGTTGCGCCCATCTTACACGTTCCGTTAAAAACTGCGCCCGGTTCAACTACTAATTTACCCGTAACGATATCGCCATTAATCACTGCGGTAGCTTTCAATACCAGCAATTCTGCAATCTCCAATTTACCTTTCACTTCGCCTTCAATGTCTGCATTTAATGCAATGATGTTTCCCTGCACATGCGATGAGTGCCCTAATGCAACTTTCGATTTCGATTTTACATTGCCAGTTATCTTACCTTCAATACGAATATTGCCATAGGTTTCAATATTGCCTTCAAGGAATGTTCCTTTTCCAATGGTGTTGCTCGAGTTGCTAATCTCTTCCGCTGCACGTTTTTGTTCTTTTGAATTCAGCATTACGTTTCGGGTTAAAAGGTTACAAATTCTTCAGGATTAAGCGAGTTGCCATTGAACCACAATTCAAAGTGAAGATGTGGACCGTTCGTCAGTTCTCCGCTGTTGCCAACTATAGAAATTATTTCGCCTCCGTTTACAAAAGTACCAACTTTTTTCATGAGTTGGGCATTGTGCTTATAAGCCGATATAAGATTGCCTCTGTGTTGCACCATAATTACATATCCGGAGTCTTGTGTCCATGATGAAAATATTACCGTTCCATCGGCAATACATTTTATGGGCTCGTTTACTTTAGCAACAACGTCCACACCCAAGTGGCCTTTCTTTAAATTGTATGAATCAGAAACAAATCCCGAAAGGGGAGAATAGAAAAAAGTTTCTTGTAGTTCGCGATACTTCGAATTGGTGAGCGTGATTAAAGACAAATCTGATTTTTCAAATTCCTTGCGAAAGGTAGAGTCTTTCTTTGTTGGTTTTAAGTCTGTTGCCTTTGATACGATCTGGCCATCTCCTACAATACCTTCTGCTGGTTTTTGTATGGCGCCTGTATCGCCACTGAGAATTTGCTGCAGGTTAAGAATGAATTGGCTCTTTTGTTCATCGGCTATTCCGAGCGAATCGACACGCTGGCCAAGTGCCAGCAGTTCTTGATTCAACATCATTTGTTCGTACTTAGGATCAAACCATTTTTCGAGAACGGTTTTCACCATAAAAAGACTGAGCACAAAAATGGTTGAAAAGAGAATAACTGAAAAAAGAATAACTTTCGAGTAGGTAAAGCCTGCGCTCGTTTTCTCAGCGAAGTTCTCTTCATTGCGGATGATAAGCTGATAGCGCGTGGTTAACCAATTTGATATTGTTTTTTTTGCTTTCAATATATTCCGCTTTTTTGCACAAAATTAGATATTCTGGCTTACGAAAATATGGAATCCAAATTTTTTGCGTTTTACCTTCACAAATCGAATTAGTTGAAAAGCTGCTACATATACATCGTTACCTTATTTGTGCTTGCCCTGTTAAACGGATGCTCGTCCGAAAAAAATACATGGACCAGCAAAGCCTATCACAATACAACCGCGCACTTTAACGGATACTACTATGCAAACGAAGAGATTCGAAAAATTGAAAAAACAATTTGGTCGAGCCTCAAAGATGATTACAATAAAATTCTGCGACTCTATCCTGCGCTCGATTCTAATCTTGCGCTGGGGTATGATAAGGAAGTTCAAGAAGCAGTGAAGATGGCTTCCATTGCAATTCAACGTCACCCCAATAGCAAATGGGTTGACGATGGTTATATTCTAGTGGGCAAGGCAAGAATGTATAGTTTAGATTGGGGCAACGCTATTCAAACTTTCAAATTTGTAAACGGAAAAAGTAAAGATGCAGATACGCGCCATCAAGCCATCATATATTTAATACGCACGTTTACAGAACACAAAGAGTTTAACAATGCAAAAGCAGCCATCGATTTTTTGCATAAAGAAAAGTTAAGCAAAACCAATCAAAAATATCTAGCGCTTGAAGAAGCTTACCTCTATCAAATTCTTGAGAATTATGATAAGATGGTGCGCAACCTCACCACTGCCACACCGATGCTGCGAAAGAAAGATAGACCGGGCAGAATTTATTTTATCATCGGGCAAGTCTATCAAAAATTAGGCTTTGAATCTGAAGCGTATAATTTCTATCGAAAATGTTTGGCTACAAATCCCGAATATGAAGTTGATTTCTATGCGCGGCTTTATTCGGCACAGGTAACAGAAATCTCTC
The DNA here is from genome assembly GCA_038241205.1 of Cytophagales bacterium. Classification (GTDB taxonomy): domain Bacteria; phylum Bacteroidota; class Bacteroidia; order Cytophagales; family Cyclobacteriaceae; genus Chryseolinea. The sequence continues at coordinate 18,561 of JBBRFY010000009.1, read as the reverse complement.
GTAGCAGAAGTGTAAACGCTGCCCGCAAGTCGTTTCGAAAATTGTTGAAAGATGCTAAGAACAAAGAGTTTAAAGACAAAATCTATTATGAGATGGGGATGTTTGAACTCAAGCAAAAAAACATAAATGAAGCAATTGGTTTTTTAAATACCTCTGTGCGCGAAGGAACAAATAAGCTTATTGATGGTGAGGCTTACCTTCGTCTGGGTGAAATTTATTACGACACCTTAAAAAAATATGAGCTTTCGCAGGCGTATTACGATAGCGCGATAACATCGCTGCCTAAAGATTTCGAAGGTTATGCAGCCATTAAAGAACGACAGCAAGTTTTAAATGAATTTGTAAAACATTTAAAAACGATTCAATGGCAAGATAGTTTACTCACTATGTCACAACTTGATTCGGCCACGCTGTACAATCAAATTGACTCTGCATTTGCTGCTCAGAAAAAAATTGCGGATAGCAAAATTAAGAAAACTAAAAAACGACTTTTTAATCGGGTAGAAATTACCGCGTCAAACAATTCTTCTTTCAACTCCAGTAGCGAAACAACAGAGGAGTCAGTGGATTGGTATTTTGGAAATCCATCAGCGATGGCGTTAGGTCAATCTGAATTTGTTCGGATATGGGGGCCAATACCTTTAGAGGATAATTGGAGGCGTTCCCTTCGCTCTGCTTCAACAAGCGATGTTGCCAGAAACAATACTACCATTACAGACGCTGACAAAAATAAACCGGAAGATGTTGCAACCGCTGTCGCTGCTGACCCGGTGGCTTTGGAGTATGAACGCATCAGCAAAGAGATTCCCCGAACAGAAGAACAAAAGAAAGAAGCATTAAAGAAAATCGAAGATGCCTATTTCGGCTTGGGCGATATCTACAATTTCAAATTATTGGAAATTGACAATGCTGTTTTATCGTATACAAAATTGCTTACGCGTTTTCCAACAACTGAACACGAACCTGAAGTACTTTATAAATTATACTTAATCTATAAAGATTCAAATCTCGAAAAGGCAAATACCTATGCCGATATACTCAAACAAAAATATCCGGAATCTACCTTTGCCAGAATTTTAGTAAATCCCAATTACCTTGAAGAATCAAAAGTGGCGCTGGAAAAACAAAAGCAAATATACAAGGCTGCTTACGAACATTTTCTGGAAGATAATTTTGCTGCGTGTGAAGAGAAGTTGAAAGAAGCAATGGCATTAGGCGAAACAGCTTTTACGCCAAACCTAAAACTTCTCTTCATACTTATTATCGGTAGAACGCAAGACCTCAGTCACTATCAACTTGCACTCGATTCATTTATAAAAGAATATGAGGAAGCAGAAATATCGGCTTACGCGAAAAAATTATTGGAAGCATCGCGCAACCTTACCATAAAAGAAGAAAAGAAAAAAGGAATACAGTATATCCGATCGTTTGAAGAACCTCACTACTTTGTGCTGGTGTATAAAAAAGCCGAGAACCTGAATGATGTTGTTTCTGCCGCGCTTGAAAAATTCAATCAAGAAAACTTCAGAGATCTGCAACTTAAAACCAGCAACTTGGTTTTAAGTGATGAGTTTACTTTAACTTTCGTGGCCGATTTACCGCGCATTAGTTATGCGCTAGAATATGTGCAGACATTCAACGAAAAGCTTCCTGCGTTTACCGAACTTCGAAACCATAAATTCAATAGTTTTGTAATTACAAAAGATAATTTCGATATATTTTACAGAACTAAAGGTCTCGATGAGTACATCCAATTCTTTGAAAAAAACTATCCTACACAAAATCGGTAATATCTTTCTAATTCAAAATCGCTGGTTTAGAAAAATAATAAAAGGTATTTGGATTTTCTTCCTCGCCTTCATTATCGGTTTTCCGCTATATGTATATTCTGTTAAAATTGATCTCTTTGGATTATTTGGCGGAATGCCCAGTCTTAAAACAATTGAGAATCCTGAGAATGATTTATCTTCTGAATTGATCTCTTCTGATGGCGTTTCATTAGGAAGGTATTTTACATCAAACAGAAGTCAGATTACGTACGACCATCTTTCGCCCAAACTTGTCAATTCGTTAATCTTTTCAGAAGATCATCGTTTTTACGATCACGCTGGCATGGACTTCTGGGCTTACGTTCGCGTAGCCTGGGGCATAGTCACCTTCAACCCAGCGGGTGGCGGAAGCACCGTTACCCAACAGGTAGCAAAGAACTTGTTTACTCAAAATAAAGAATTGAGTTTAGATGGTCCGGTCGCAAAATTAGGAAGTCTACCAACACGCATCGTTCAGAAAACAAAAGAGTGGATTATCTCCGTTACGTTAGAACGGAATTTTACAAAGGAAGAAATCATTGCCATGTACCTCAATACATTTGAGTTTGGAAGCAATGCATTTGGAATTAAGATCGCGGCACTAACGTATTTTGACACATCGACCGACAGTTTAGATATTATGCAATCTGCAGTGCTTGTCGGCATGTTGCAAAACCCATCCCTTTACGATCCTCACCGCCATCCGGAAACGTCATTAAAAAAACGAAACGAAGTGCTTAGTAAATTGGTGAAGCACCAATACATTTCACGTGCTCAGTATGATTCAATGAAAGAATTGCCAATTGCCTTACACTTTCAAGTTCAAAATCAAAACAAAGGTCTTGCTACCTATTTTAGAAGAGAGATCACTACTGATTTAATGCGTTGGTGCAAAGAGCATGGTTATGATTTATGGGAGTCGGGGCTTAAAATTTATACTACGCTTGATAGCCGAATGCAACGGTATGCCGAAGAAGCTGTTGATGAAAACATGAAGGTGCAACAGAAAGCCTTTGATGCACATTGGAAAGGTGGCAACCCTTGGATTGATGATAATCGAAATGAGATAAAAGGATTTCTTCAGTCGCGTATTAAAAGAACAGAAGCGTACCGAAATCTCGTAAACAAATATGGAAAGGGAGATGACTCTGTAGATGTTGTTCTGAACCTGAAAAAACAAATGACAGTATTTTCGTGGAAGGGTGATCGCGATACCTTATTCAGTTCAATGGATTCACTCAACTATTATGAGCGCTTTCTTCAAACGGGTTTTATGTCGATGGATCCTCACACAGGTGCAATTAAAGCATGGGTAGGCGGAATAAATCACAAGTACTTTAAGTATGATCACGTCCGCCAAGGTACGCGCCAACCAGGCTCTGCTTTCAAACCATTTGTTTACGGCACAGCGATGGAGTCTGAATACAGTCCATGTCAAAAATTTCAAGATGTTTCCCCAACGTTCAACGTACCGGGTGGAACATGGAGCCCTCCCAATGCAGAAGGCGACAGAGGTACTGGCGTTTGGTTAACACTTCGGCAAGCGATGGCACAATCTAAAAACTCCATTACTGCACAAGTTCTTCAACGCGTTGGTGCAGAAAATGTGGTTGGCTTTGCTAAGCGCGTAGGCATAACCAGTCCGTTGGATGCTGTGCCTTCTTTATGTCTTGGCGTAAGCGATGTTTCACTTTACGAAATTATTGGTGCGTACAGCACCTTTGTAAACGAAGGAATACACACACTTCCATATTACATTACTCGCATTGAAGACAAGAACGGAAATGTGCTGGAGAACTTTGTTCCAAAAACGAAACAGGCCATTAGTGAGCAAACTGCATTTAAGATGGTGTATATGTTAATGGGTGGTGTAGAAGAATCTGGTGGAACTTCGCGTGGCCTTAGTTATGAACTAAAAGCTGATAACGAAATTGGTGGAAAAACAGGTACAACAAACAACGCCTCAGACGGATGGTATATGGGCATTACTAGTAATTTAGTTTCAGGTGCGTGGGTAGGTGGCGATGAGCGAAGCATCCATTACAAAATATGGAGCTTAGGCCAGGGCTCTACAACTGCGAGACCTATTTGGGATAAGTATATGAGAAAGGTATATGCTGATGCCTCGCTTACTGAATACAGAAAAGGAAGATTTAAGAGGCCAGCCAACTTAGATATTAAATTGGACTGCGCCATCTATGAAGATTCAGGCGATGCAGGAGTTGTTGATGCGCTGGATTGGAAACCAAACTAATTAATTCAAGATCATTCTATGTATGACCTGCTCAAAGAGGTCGTTCAACGTTTGCCAGAGTCTCCTGGCATTTATCGATATTATAATGATACCGATGAGTTAATCTATGTTGGAAAGGCGAAGAATATTAAGAAGAGAGTTACCAGTTATTTTAACAAGAATACAGGTGTTAATCGAAAAACGTTAAAACTTGTTTCTGAAATTAAACGAATTGAGTTTACTGTTGCCAACACAGAATTCGATGCGCTGTTGTTGGAAAACAATTTCATCAAACAAAATCAGCCGAAGTATAACATCCTTCTAAAAGATGATAAGACGTTTCCTTACATCTGTATTTTGAAGGAACCGTTTCCAAGAATTATTTACACACGAAAATATATTCCAAAGCAGGGCGAATATTTCGGGCCGTATTCGAGCGTGATAGCAATGAAAAATGTATTGGATCTTGCACGAAAACTTTACTCCATTAGAACGTGTAATTTGCTTCTAAACGAAAATAATATTCAACAGAAAAAATTTAAAGTCTGTCTTGAATATCATCTTGGTAACTGCAAAGGACCTTGCGAAGGACTTCAAGATGAAAAATCGTACTTGGAAGAAATTGCAGAGGCAAGAAATATTCTAAAAGGCAACATCCATGTTGTAATAGACTACTTCACCAATCAGATGAAGTTGGCGGCTGATACTATGGAATTTGAAAAGGCGCAACGTTTTAAACTAAAATTAGAAACGTTAGATCGCTTTCAGGCAAAATCACTGGTGGTTAATCGCGATATCACCAACATTGATGTCTTCTCCATCACCAGTTTACCGGAATATGCTTACGTAAATTACCTTCAAATAAAAGAAGGCGCGATTGTGTTTTCGAAAACGGTTGAGGTTAAGAAAAAATTAGATGAGCCCGATGATGAACTATTAAGTTTAGCGGTGCATGAATTACGCGACCAAGTAAAAAGCAATAACAAAATTATCTTTAGCAACATAGAGATAACTACGCTGGAAGCTGGAATAGAAAATATAATTCCCCAAATCGGTGATAAAAGAAAACTCGTTGCACTATCTATAAAAAACGCGCTAGAACTTCGAAAAGAACGCGAACTCTTTCGAGAGGGGAAAAAATCCAGGCAAAACGAAACCCTTCTCATCCTTCAAAAAGATATGCAATTGCCTGCTCTACCTTCTATCATAGAATGTTTCGACAACTCGAATTTACAAGGCACAATACCCGTGGCCTCTATGGTTCGATTCGTAGATGGTAAGGCTGACAAGAAAGGATATAGACACTATAACATAAAAACAGTTGAGGGCCCAAATGATTTCGCTTCCATGAAAGAGATTGTCGGCCGCAGGTATAAACGACTTATAGAGGAAGGAGAAAAACTTCCAGATCTGATTATGGTAGATGGAGGGAAAGGACAACTTAGTAGTGCTTGTGAAGCGCTGAAGGAATTAAATATCTACGGCAAAATACCAATTGCTGGCATCGCGAAAAGACTAGAGGAAATATATTATCCGGAAGATCCTTTTCCTTTGCATATCAATAAAAAATCTCCCGGACTTCTTTTACTTCAACAGATTCGAGATGAAGCACATCGTTTCGCCATTACCTTCCACAGGCAAAAAAGAAGTAAGGTGCAAATAACCACCGAGCTTGATGGATTGGACGGGATTGGAAAGAAGACCGCAGAAAAGTTGTTAAAGGAATTCAAATCGGTTAAGAAAATAAAGGAAGCTTCGATTGAAGAATTAGAAAAGTTAATCGGTAAGAAAAGAGCATTAACGCTAAAGGCATTAAATGAAAAAGGAGGCTAGTGCCTCCTTTTTCGAATATTTTAATCTGCTATTAGAATTCCCACAGATTGTGTTCTTTTTCCATTAACATCATTTCTGTCCACTCGCGTGCCCAAACGCCTTCTTGATAAGGTCTTCCGTTTCCTCTATAGGTATCGTCAAGCGTTTCATCATCCGGATTCTGTACTTTATAAATACTGCCGCTGAATAAGCGTAGAAGGAATGCATCAGCAAAGTTTTTGTTTTGTGCCGTGTTCTGGCGATTAAACCAAACTGCTTTTTGAACATTGTTTCTAAACAGTTTTTCCAAATCCTTATACTTAAACCATCCCAAAGAAATATCCAACGTGGTCGCTGTTTTTGCTCCAGGAATTATCAATTGTATTGCTTGGATATCGTAATAGAGTCTTGATCTTCTTCTATCGAAAATCATATCCTCCATCATGTGGGCATTGCTAATATCTGCAACGAGATACTCTATACCGCTACCCTGAGATGTTTGCGACCAATTTTCACCAGTAGCGCTAGGAGCCTGCCCTTTTACATCTTGAACAGCACGATAATTCTTACCATTATACGTAACAATGTCGTCTGCGTAGTAACTAGAACTCGGATCCCAATTTTGATACGCAACCGCAGATTCCTGAACTAATGCCCCCATAAAATCCTCCTTTGACATCTTGGAAGTAAGAGAATCACTCGAGTAAACATCTGTTAACTCACCCGATTTTACAGCATCAATAATTAGTTTGGTGATTTCGCCATTTTTAGCAAAAAATCCTTTGTTCTGCTTTTCGCGAAGATCAATGTTTCTCCAAACGCGAACCTTATACAGTTGCTCATACACAGCAATTGGATTGAGTGAATTTGGATTGTATTGAATCTCCAAATCCTGAGGTTCTTGTGCCAAAGCACGCAAACCAAAAACACATAACGCTAATGCTAAAAATGACTTTTTCATAGTCTAGTTTATCTGAATAAATATGATTCCGCTTGAACCCTTTACATCTACTTTTTCTTCGTCATCTTTGAAATTTCTTCTTGAAACTTCCTTGATTTCAATAACGATTTTATCACCAGGTCTTGCCTGTCCAATCCAAGAGCGAAGATCTGGATTTTCATTAGAACCTCTTATGTTCTGAACACTCGCTGTTCCTCTTCCTAACGATATGTCAGCCTTTTTTATTCTATAACGAGCATCCTTTGGAACTTCCTCTTTGAAGTTCTCATCAGGCACTGCTTTGATGGTTAGATTACCTAATTGATTTGCCTTAATACCAGACCTTAAATCAACAGGAGTTGATCCAACGTACGCTATATACCTAGGGTCAGGGATATTCTTAACATCAAAAGGCTGATCTCCCAATTTAGTGCCTCCATTACTCACCGCAACTGAAATCTTTCTTTGCTTTGGAATAATGGTAACCATTCCAGGTTTAGCGCCCTTAATAATTTCAGCATTCGCTGCAGAGAACGTAGGATTATAACTTGTGCCTAATGCAGGAACTTCAATATTAACTGTGTTACCACAATTCATGTATAAAGTTGGTGCGTTGCCCGTAGTTACTTTGATAACAGGCTGAGCAACAAAATATTCAATTACGTCTTCAAAATCCTGACCCTTCACAGTGATTTTAGCTTTGAATGACTTCTTCGCTATACCTGTCGCATCATATCCACCGCCTTGAGCAGTGAATTCAACTTTACCCATTTTCACACCACTCTTGTCTTCAACAATTGGAAGCGCAGCGCCATCCTTAAAGAACTCAGAAACCAGAGCGGAAGATGATCCAGTTAAAAACATTTCTGCTTCATACTTTGCTCCTGCCGCAACAGTTGACGATTTTGAGCGAACCATCGGAATAAACTTATCAAGTTTAATAGTTTGAGCTCCAGCATCTTCTGCAAGCTTGGCAAGCGCTCTTGATTCGTATTCTAAAACCTCAGTTTCATGTTGTGTCACTGAAGCCAATCCAGCAATTACAGGGGTGTTTTCAAATGTAAACACAATAAAACTCTTGCGAGCATGATCCTTGTCAGATGCAAAGAAGGGGATATCCTTAGGAGCCTTGGCAATCTTTTCCAGTGGTGGTTGAATACCTGATAACTCGTTAAGTTGCTTAACATAATCATTCAACAAATTTTCGTAGTTCTTACCTTCAGGCTTTCGTTCATCCATCATCATGGTGGACGCTTTCGAACTATGATCATTTATAAGAGCGTCATTTACTTGCTTTGTTCCTGACAACTCCATCATTTTCAATTTCAAAGCTTCGATAGAAGCAATTGTACTTTTCGTCAAGGTTCTAACTTTTTGAGCATTCTCTTTCGCCTTTAAAACCGATGCGGATTGATTCTCCCCAGCATCTGCTATCATTGATTTGAGAATAGTCTCACTCTTTTTGTCACCTTCTATTATTAATCCAGTCAACGTCTCATTAATAATGGCAAACTTCTCGAGTACTGCATTACTTACCTGAAGCGCGAGAAGCGCAGTAAGTACTAAGTACATCATGCCTATCATTTTCTGACGCGGGGTTTCTTTTCCACCTGCCATAATTCTTTTCTTTAGTTAATGTTGAACAATGAAAACAAATTTACAGGTTAGGCTTGTCCGCCACCTTTCATTGCCGTAAGCATGCTGCCGTACACCTTATTAAGGGCAGTAAGATTATCGGAAAGTTTTCCAAGTTCGGTTGTAAACTTAGTGGTGTTGTCACCAACTTTAGAAAGACCTTGCATTGCACCTGTAAGGCTTTCGTAAAACTTGTTCATGTTTTTAACATGGCTATCTGCATCTTTCAATTCCATTTCATAAACAGAATTTAAAGCCGCCAAATTCTTTGTTACTTTTTGAACTTGAGAATGATATTCTCCAGCATCCTTCGATGCTTCAGACATACTGGATACAGCCTTTATTGCTACATCGTATGACTTATTCATTTCAAGAAGTTGAGTAGAAGCTTTCTTTACGTTGGTAGCATATTCTGTAGTAGCGACACCAGCATCTGATAAGGTATTCATTTTCTTTGCTGATTCAGCAAGATTATTTAAACCTTTTCCTAAACTATCCAATAACTCCGGACCAATTTTAGCTTTTTCGAGAGAGGCATCCAGTTGCTGCGTAATGGATGCTCCTGTCTTGTTAGAAAGGCGAGTTGCTGTAGCTGGAGCTTCATACTCCTCACCCAACTCTGGATAAACTTTAGACCAATCGGGCTCCTGATGAGGCGGCTCGAAAGCACTCAGGAAGAAGATCGCGGCTTCTGTTAACAAGCCTATCATTAACATAAGGTCGGCACCTTCGAAATGCAGAATCTTAAACAACGCACCAACAATTACGACTGCTGCACCAATACCATATACCTTTGGCATTATAGTTTTGAAGAGAAGTTCAACAAATCCGCCTTTTTTCTTGCTCATTTTTATAATGGTTTAAATTTTAGCCTTTGATAATATTTAAAGATAAGTAGAGTTTTCAATTATTAAAATTCTTGTCCGGAAGACCGGCCTAAATGTGTTAGCGCACAGCGAAAACCAATATACGCACGAGTTGAATCTTTAAATTCGTATGTGCGGGTTCCTGTTTCTAAATAATATGCTACATCTTTCCACGAACCACCTCGCACCACTTTCTTTGGTGGAATTTTAGCATTGTATTTACTGCTTTCTGGGTTGGTTCTATCATCAATATATTGTGGGTTCAAATCCCAAACCGTTGGAACCGATGCCGGATTGAAGTCATCCAGACACCATTCTGAAACATTACCTGCCATATCATACAATCCATAATCATTTGGAAAGTAAGATTGAACTTCAGCGGTATAAGCATATCCATCATCATAAAAATTCCCACGACCCGGCTTAAAGTTGGCAAGCATACAGCCTTTAGAATTTCGGATGTAAGGATTTCCCCAAGGATACTTCGCCATATCACGGCCACCGCGTGCTGAATATTCCCATTCTGCCTCTGATGGTAAACGGAACTCCGGCATAGGAAAATCGCCAACGCTCTTGCGGAAATCATTCAAATATGCTGTTCTCCATTTTCCAAAAAATACGGCTGCATCCCAGTTCACCCCAACAACCGGATAGTTGTCGTAGCCTGGATGCCAGTAGTAATAGTCTTGAATCGGATCGCCCATGTGGTGAGCAAAATCTTTTACCCATGAGGTTGTATCTGGGTAGTACTTTTGACGAAATGTTTCAGCGTCTACGGTTTCAAAACCTTCAATGCTTCCGTTTTCAACCAAAAAGAAATTGGTAAACTGTCTGTACTCATTATTGGTAATCTCAGTATCATCCATAAAGAATGAACCAATCGTTACCTGCTTGTTAAAATTAATTTGAGTAGAAGCCGGATCTTCATCTGCTTGCCCCATGTGGAATGTTCCTGCGGGAATTGGAACCATACCATATGGTATTGTCATTACCCAACCCTCGCGGCCAGGTACGCCCACTAATTCACCCTGATCATTACCTCCTTTGCCTCCACCAAGGCCAAGTAAACCACAAGCGCTAACTGCAGCACCTGCCAGGACTAAGAGTAATTTTGAAGAAACCGATTTATTCATAACTTTTTTACGAGTTTGTCTTACTAAATTTTTGAGCTTCGAAAGTTAAGGCTAATAACCCTAATTTTCAGAGATACGAATAGCAAATTGATTAAAATCTTAAAAAAAGCAAAATCATTTACCGGTTAGTGTCTGTAGCGAGGGGTTCGAACGACTTTTTTGCCGCTACCCGGGTTCACCGGTAACTCATAACTTAGCATTAACTCCCATGATAAAAACTTCTTCGCATCTTGACTTATCAAAACAAAGTCAAATCCTGATCCTAATCGAAGTGATTTATCTTTCAAGAAAGCATAGCCCAACAATACGCTTGCTGCCTCTGCTTGTCTGAACGCTAAACCTCCCCAAAGCTTGTCTTTATAATATGCAATTCCACTAAGGTCGAATTGTGTTTTATTAAAATCAGTTTTAACCACGGTGGAGAACTGAACTTTAACATCAAAGTTCACCTCATAAAAATAACCAGCCGTTGCATTGAGATGCGTGGCTAATGCATTTCTGGAGGGATCTATTCCAAAATCAAACTGCGACCTGAGGAGGTGATTTACACCAACACCCACGTAATATTTTTCAGCTCTGAAAAAAGCTCCAACACCAAGATCGGGTTTTATCTGAGAGGCTTTGTCTTGCGGAATGATAGGATCGTTTGGATGTATCGCTCTATATTCTTTTGCATTTATGGTTTGAGAATAAATACCCGCTTTTATAGCGAGACTGAGTTTTGCATCTTTTATACCGATATGGTAGGCATACATTCCTTGGATCTCCAAATTGTTCTGCGGCCCTAGTTTATCGTTCATAACATATGCGCCAAAACCGCTTCTCAATTTAAACATGGGCGTGGTGAAGTTTACCATCTGTGTTGATGGCGCCCCACCTTTGTCGTAGCTACCTTGATAGCCTTGCCATTGAGTTCTATGAAATGCGCTTAGTTTGGTAACACCTTCAACACCGGCAAAAGCAGGGGTTATATAAAGGTTGTTAAACATGTATTGAGTGAAAAGTGCGTCTTGCTGAGCAAAAACACCCACACTAAGAAGTGTTAAGAATAGGGTATAAAAAGTCCTTTTCAGCATTAGTTTAAAAAATAGAATTTAAAGTAAACGCTTTTTTACGACACAATCAACAAATGCTATTAAAGTGTTTAAAAAAATATTTGAATCTAAACTTCAATGAATGAAGTAGTTATTTAATTCCGTTGGCTCTCTTTATATATAATTCAAGTGCGCCCGTCATAGATGGAGCATTTGGCAGCGGTGCTTCGATGTCCAATATGAGTCCTGCATCGCGTACAGCTTGTGCTGTTGTTGGCCCAAAAGCAGCCATACGGGTATGCATTTGCTTGAATTCAGGAAAATTAACGGAAAGTGAATTTATTCCCGAAGGGCTGAAAAATGCCAACACATCATAAAATACTTCCTTAAGATCAGAAAGATCTGAGGCAACAGTATGATAAATTATCCCTTCTGAATAATTGAACCCTCCATCACGTAAAAAATCCGGAATGTCATTCTTGCGAATGTCGGAGCAAGGGAATAGGTATTTTTCGTTCTTGTGCTTCTTTAAAATTTCCAGAAGGTCTTGAGCGGTCTTTAATCCTGTAAATATTTTTCGCTTGCGAATAACAATATACTTCTGAAGATAATTGGAGGTTTGCTCTGAAATGCAGAAGTACTTCATGTCTGCTGGCATCTCGATTTTGAGTTCCACGCAAATATGAAAAAAATGGTCTACCGCATTTCTGCTTGTAAAGATGATGGCGGTGTGATTGAGTATATCAATCTTTTGCTTTCTGAATTCTTTAATTGGAACAGGCTCCACTTGAATAAATGGCCTGAAATCAATTTTAAGATTATACTTTTCAGCAAGTTTTAAATAAGGAGAGTTTGGATCAGCGGGAGCCTCTTGGGTGACCAGAATACTCTTTACTTTGCGCATCCTACCTGTAACAATTTCACTCATATCAACACGTAACGAATTCAGTCTTAATTAATAAAGTATATTAATCGTTAATAGAAAAGGTATCAATTCTGTGGCACAAAGGTATAAAAATAAATGGAACATCGATCGACTATTGCGTGTCATCAACTTTAAAAAAATTAGTACCATCCATCCGATTAGAAGCCATGATATAAAAATAAATAATGTTGATAAAAAAGTTTTGGACTGGCCGTGGCCAATAAAATAGGTAAAGAGGACTATGGTTAACGTTCCAAAAAAAATTAAGAGCAACCTCACCCAATTAAAAAAGTGAATGCCCATCATATCGTTATACCCAAATAAAAAGGTCGCCAAGAATAGTATCAGTATTTTAAAAAAAAAGACACCCAGTATAATTAGACTCAACTGAAACCATTTACTAAGCGCAGACGAAAATGTGTCTGAATAAAAAGAAGCCGCCAGTGAATATTGTGTAGGAATAAAATGAAAGATGATAACCAGATAATATCCAATAATTAAACTACAAAAACAATAAAACAATATGCTGGTGCTGCTGGTAATGCGGGAGTAAACTTGCTTATCGTCTCCTTCTCGCAAAGAAAATATTTTCGTAACAGAAAAATAATCTGAGGCTAACTTGGGGTTCAGTCGGATTATGACAATTAACATTACCAACAATACAAGCATACCCGTAATTGCGAAATCACGAAAAGATGTGAATGAAATGGGCAGTGAGTCTGAATGGGAAGATTCTGAATGTGCTATGATTTCCGTTACTAATCCACCATCAATGCTATTCTCCTGATGGATGCCGATCAGCAAATTTGATGTTCCCAATAATGTTTGCAAACTATCGATTGGCAAAACAATTTTTTTTTCTGACAACAGAATGAGTTGCGTATTAACAAAAATGGCAAAAGACTCAGTGCTGGTTACCGTTAAACTATCGCCCAAAAATTTTGAGGCATCTAACCAGAAGTAGATGGTTTTTGTATTCGCATTGTTTTTATTAAATGGCGTATAGCGTTCACTTTGAGAAACTAACCATTCTGGCCGAAAGTCTTTTTTTAAAACAAACTCTTGGGCTTGAGCATGAAAAGTAACTATTAGAAAAAAGAAAATAAACGCTTTGGCAGTAATATGTCGCATCATGTGAATGCAAAAATATCAGAATATGAGCTTATATCCGAAATGCAGCTAAGTTTGTCGTTCCATGGCTGGTCTTTATTTACATATTCCGTTTTGCAAGCAGGCTTGTCACTACTGCGATTTCCATTTTAGCACCAATCAGGATAAAAAGGCTGAAATGATTCAAGGCATGCTCCGCGAAATTGAACTTCAAAAAAATTATCTTTCTAAAAAGCCCTTAGACTCAATCTACTTTGGAGGTGGAACTCCATCCATACTATCGAATCAGGAATTAGATCTTTTGATGGAATCCTTGCAACAGAATTTTACTGTTTCCGCTTCTTGCGAAATTACCGTTGAGGCAAATCCTGACGATCTAACACAAGACAAACTGCAGCAGTTAAAAGACGCTGGCATTAACCGATTAAGTATTGGCATCCAATCTTTCGATAATCATATTCTCCAATTTCTAAATCGCGCGCATAACGCAGAGGCGGCTCAAAATTGTGTTGGCCTTGCACGCGATGCCGGCTTTGACAATATTAGCATTGATTTGATTTACGCCATTCCAAATCAGAATCACGAAGCTTGGGATAAAAATATTGATAGCGCACTTGCATTGAAGCCTAATCACATCTCTTCTTACTCCTTAACAATTGAAGAGAAGACGGCTTTTGGAAGATGGGCCGCCAGTGGTAAACTAAAACCGCAAGATGATGAGTTTGCTGCCACTCAACTTATTATGCTGATGGGAAAACTCGAAGAAAATGGATTCGAACAATATGAAGTTTCAAACTTTGCACTTCCACAATTTCAATCAAAACATAATAGTAGCTATTGGAAGCAACAACCCTATTTAGGCATTGGCCCAAGCGCCCATTCCTACAACGGAAGCAGCAGGCAGTTTAACATCAACAACAATAACCTTTACCTTAAATCGCTTGAAAAGAATATTATTCCGGCAACCATAGAGGTGCTTACACAAGCGGAAATTATAAATGATTACCTACTAACCACATTGCGCACATCATGGGGAGCGAGTTTATCAACGATAAAAGAAAATTTTAATTTTAATTTGATGGAGGAATATGAGCCGTACATCAATTCACTGATAAAAAACAATTTCGCCATTATCGAAAATGAAACCCTCATCTTAACCAAATCCGGAAAGTTATTGGCCGACAAAATCGCGTCCGATTTATTTGTTATCAAAACATAATCGCTAAAAGAAGTTTTGTATTTTTCGATTCAATTCACACATGAAATCCACAGAAGAAAAGAAGGTATATATGTTACTCAAGTCCGTGATCTTTTACTATCACGGACTTGATGACGCTGAGAAAAAAGATCTCGACACCACTGCGGATGAACTTGATGCCCACGCTGAATACAAATGGGCATTGGCATTTGTTGCCGAAGACTACATTACGGCCTTTGATCGTGCGCGTACGTATTTGAATGACATCATTGGCGATTATCCGAAAGAGAAAAGGATGGAACTCGTTAACATGGTATGGAAAGCCAACAATTTAAAAGGATACGTTACCGAAATGGAAGCCACCGCTATGCTTAAGCTGGCGAAAGACTGGAATGTGCAGAAAGAACTGATTGAATTGGTACTTAAGTAACCGTCAAATTTTCATTATCTTTAAAAATGCTTTTCGATTTAGCGCTTCGCGATAGAGTTTTGAAAGGACAGTACATTGAACAAATGTCTGATGATGAGTTTTTTCATTTCTGTCAAGACAATCGTGATTTCAAATTTGAACGAACTGCCGATGGTCAAATTATCTTTATGTCACCCACTACTTTTATAACCGGAGATCGCAACCGAGAAATCATTGTGCAACTTAGTTTGTGGAACAAGAAGTACAAATTAGGACGGGTTGTTGATTCTGATACGGGCTTTTATCTACCGAACGGAGCCATGCGCAATCCAGACACAGCCTGGACTAGTAATGAACGACTAAAAAATGTCACCGATGAGGAGTTGAATTCTTTCCCCCACGTTGTACCTGATTTTATTGTGGAACTAAAATCAAAAAGAGATCGGATTCAAGATTTAAAATTGAAAATGCAGGAATGGATGAGCAACGGATGCCTTCTGGGATGGTTGATTGATGCGGATGAAGAAGTTGTTTACGTATATGCAAATGGGGTTGAGGAAATTCATAAAGGATTCGATTCTCCCATTTCAAGCGAACCTATATTAAAAGGATTTCAACTTGTGCTATCCGAACTTCGAGTATAGCAAAAAGCGTCCTCTCCACTTTAACCCTCGACACTTTAACACTTCTAAAGGCTCATCATATCCTTAAACTTTGCAGCCTGTCTTCTACTTACCTCTACTTTATCACCGCCTTTTAATCTTACCATTAATCCGCCATTAAACCACGGTTCTATACCTTCAACCCAACTTAGGTTTACGATGTGCTTTCTGCTCGCGCGGAAGAATGCACGCTCATCTAATTTCTCATCCAACGCATTCAATGATTTATGAATCATCGGGCGATTGGTATCGAAGTAGACTTTAATATAATTACCATCCGATTCGAAGAGCCTTACATTGGTTAAGCTTACAAACCAGCAACGCTCACCATCTTTCACATAGACCTGATCGTTAAGACCAAGTTTTTTTTCAGGGCCACGAACGGCTGCAAGTTTAGTACGTTCCTTATCCGCGAGTTTCAAAACACTTTCTGCCAATCGCTCTGGCTGAATAGGCTTCAACAAATAATCAAGCGCATTTACTTCAAAAGCCTTTAAAGCAAATTCATCGTAAGCTGTGGTGAAAATTACCAATGGAACTGAATCTAAATCTTCTAATAGCTGAAACCCGGTTTTGCCTGGCATTTGAATATCCAAAAATAAAAGATCGGGATTAAGATCATTAACCAACTGAGTAGCCTCTTCTGCATTCATTGCTTCGCCTACCACTTCAATACTGGGATGTTCTTCTAACAACTTTATCAATTCCTTTCGCGCCAGGCGCTCATCATCCACGATTAATGCTCTCATTGGTATAGTGTTGAGGTATAATTATTTCAGTCAATACAAAATTATCACTTTCATTTATGATCCTAAAAGAAGCTTCATCGCCATAAATTAGTTTGAGTCGTTGTATGGTATTTTCCAAGCCAAGACCCGATTTACCATTCTTCGATCCATTAACCAAATGCCCGCTGTTGCGAATTTGAATTTTTAATTTGCCGTTGCCTACCTGGGTCTTTAACTGAACAACGCCACCCTTGGTAAGTTTAGAAACGCCATGTTTTATTCCATTCTCTACAAGCGTTTGTATCATTAAAGGCGGAACCAAAAAAGTATTCGATTCAGGATGGATTTCAAATTCTGTACGAAGTCGTTCTTCAAAACGAATGCTCTCCAGACCAAGGTAATCTTTCACAATTTTTAATTCGTCATCGAATTCGGTTAATCCTTTTTTGTCAGATGCAAGAGAATTTCGAAGGATGTTAGAAAGTTGATTGATAGCTTGTTTGGATTTAATCGGATTTTCATCTACCAAAGCACGAATACTATTCAATGCATTAAAAATAAAATGTGGGTTTAACTGCGACTTCAGATTATTCAATTCTATCTCAATCATAGAAGCTTCATACTTCAATGATTTGCTGTATTGATCAAAGTAATGATAGGTAAAGTATAATACTGACCACAGAAAAAATATCACTGCGTAAACTGATGTGAGTCCAAAAATTCGTTCTGTATTGAACGCAACAAGTGGATCAAAAATGCCGAGCAATAAACTCACTGGCATTCTTAAGAAATAGGTAATCAATCCCAATGCGAATACGCTTACAAAAATTCGAGGGATTAGTCTAGGCATGTTTAAAAAAAGCCAGCGCCAGCGTTTCAAAAAATATCGAAAAGCGTGGGTTATCATTAAACAAAGCATTGCTTCAAACACTAAAAAGATCAAGCGTTTCGAATTTACAATTCCAGATGCAACACCGCTCGATACAATCTGAACGAGTGCATACAGCAACCATCCTCCAATTTGTAACGACCAATATATGCGCAGCTTGTTTTTCATTTGACAGACGCAAAACTACAGAAACACTTCAATCCAACAGATGGTTTTATTTGGATGGCTACAAGAACTTAAACTGAAGAACATACAGAAAGATCAATCCCGTTGAGATGATCAACACCCAAGTAACGATTGTCATCATTTTTTTATAGGGCGCTAACGTTGGCTCAGATGTTAATGTATTAAATACAAATGCTAATCCGGCCACTGAGTAAAGTAGTGCCTCTAACCAATCTTGCTTTATGATATAGAAAATACCTACCCCTAAAAAAATAGTTCCGAAAAGATATTGTCGTATGCGTGCGTTCAATTTTTAAATCAGTTAATGGTGAATGGTGAAACTGTAATTTGGTAACACATCATTGAAGTTTTTTACTTGCTTCAATTCGGAAATATATATCTAAGTTAGCAATAGATTGAATCGACAAAATTTTTCTGTCTTTTCCGTCCGCTCCAAACTAATTCAACTCAGCCTTCAAAAACTTTCCGGTATAACTGGTTGCGCTTTTTGCCACCTCCTCCGGTGTTCCTTGCGCGATAATGTATCCGCCTTTTTCTCCTCCTTCGGGGCCGAGATCAACAACATAATCAGCTGACTTAATTACATCCATGTTATGTTCAATTACCAAAACCGTATTGCCTTTGTCTACCAACTTTTGCAACACATCTAATAAATGGGCAATGTCTTGAAAATGAAGACCTGTGGTCGGTTCATCTAAAATGTAAAACGTTTTTCCCGTATCGCGTTTTGATAATTCCGTAGCAAGTTTCACGCGTTGTGCCTCGCCACCCGATAAGGTAGTGGCGTGTTGACCAAGCGATATGTAGCCTAAACCAACCTCACTTAGTGTTTGAATTTTTCTTAAAATTTTTGGCTGATTTTCAAAAAACGTTACCGCTTCTTCCACTGTCATATCCAACACATCTGAAATGGATTTTCCTTTAAAGCGTACTTCTAATGTCTCGCGATTGTAGCGTTTACCTTTACACGTTTCGCACGGCACTTGCACATCT
>JBBRFY010000008.1:0-33982 GCA_038241205.1 Cytophagales bacterium | reverse complement strand
CCCTCGTCCACCTGATTCACCATAATGGTTTACAACAATTACGTTGGAAGGATAACCGTTATATCCCCTGTAGCCATAATTATTATACATTCCTCCGTAACCATAGTTGCTATACATGCCTCCGTAACCCCATGCTGAATTTCCATAATAAGGTTGGTTCCAGTAATTATAATTTCCTCCCCAACCATAGTTGTAAGCGCTACCATAATAAAAACTAAACGAACTTGAAAATCCATTTCTTGAATAGAATGGGTCATACCAAGGACTGTTATACATACTGTTCATTCCGTAATAAGGACTATTCCATGAATTGATTGCTGAACCCATATAACCACCGTTATACATCGGATTGCTATACCAGTTGTTTAAATTATTATTAAACTGATTAAAATTGTTCGCAGGAGCATTATTGAATTGATAGTTGGCAACAAAATAGTCTTCGTTGTCAGTTTGAGCAGCCTGAGCGTTTGAACGGGCTGCAAATTCCGGATTTACATTTCTTGATGAGTAGGTAGCGTTACTAGCGTATACTTGATCACCTGACTGGTTGCGATCGTTATTTTTTGAATACGGTATATATGCTGCTTCTACAGGTTTCTGTGCTTTGATTTTAGCGCGATCCTTCGCGTTAAAATACATATCGTCACTCTCAATAGACTGTGCGAATGACGAAACGGCAACAAAGGAAGAAATAACGCTGAGTAATAGAATCTTTTTTTTCATGGCTTCTCTGTTTAATCTATATGTAAACGACAAAACGATTTAAAAGTATTGGATAAAGCTACAAAATTTTACCGGAATTTATTCCGGTAAAATTATATTTGCTCTCCGATTCAATTAAACAATAATTATACCAAGGATGGCCAAAGAAATTCCAAGTCGCAATGACGATTACTCACAGTGGTACAACGAACTAGTGAAGAAGGCCGATTTAGCGGAGCACTCTGATGTGAGGGGCTGTATGGTGATAAAGCCTTATGGCTATAGCATTTGGGAGAAAATGCAGCAAGCATTGGATAAGATGTTCAAGGAAACTGGTCATTCTAATGCCTATTTTCCTCTATTTGTGCCGAAAAGCCTTTTCGAAGCGGAGGAAAAAAATGCTGAAGGATTTGCGAAAGAATGTGCCATCGTGACGCATTATCGCTTAAAAACCGATCCTACGAATAAAGGAAAATTAATTGTTGATCCCGATGCTAAACTTGAAGAAGAGTTGGTGGTTCGCCCAACCAGCGAGGCGATTATCTGGAGTACCTATAAAAAGTGGATTCAATCGTATCGCGATTTACCTATACTTATTAACCAATGGGCAAATGTTGTGCGCTGGGAAATGCGCACGCGTTTATTTTTAAGAACTGCCGAATTTCTATGGCAAGAAGGTCACACTGCGCACGCTACTTCGGACGAAGCAGTCCAAGAGACGCTTCAAATGCTTGATGTTTATGCGGAGTTTGCTGAATCGTTCATGGCCATGCCCGTTATCAAAGGCAGAAAATCAGAAGGTGAAAAATTTCCGGGCGCGTTGGATACTTATTGCATCGAAGCAATGATGCAAGATGGAAAAGCGCTGCAGGCCGGAACCTCTCATTTCTTAGGACAAAATTTCGCGAAAGCGTTTGATGTGAAGTTTACGGGGAAAGATGGTAAACTTGATCACGTTTGGGGAACTTCATGGGGCGTGAGCACACGTTTAATGGGCGCACTTGTAATGGCACACTCAGATGACGAAGGATTAGTGCTGCCACCAAAACTGGCCCCGATACATGTTGTTATCGTTCCTATTTTTAGAAGCGAGGAAGATCTGGCAAAACTTTCAGAGAAAGCAAATGAGATTTCTGCATCACTGCGCAAGCAAGGATTATCCGTAAAGTTCGATAATCGTGATACCTATAAACCAGGGTATAAATTTGCCGAATGGGAATTAAAAGGTGTGCCTGTGCGCATTGCCATTGGGCCTCGCGATTTAGAAAACGGAACGGTAGAGGTTGCGCGAAGAGATACAAAAGAGAAACAGGTAATTAACCTCGATGATGTAGTGACCGAAATTCCAAAACTTCTTGACGCCATTCAGGAAAATATTTATCAGCGTGCGCTCACGTTCCGAACCAATATGATTACCCCAGTGGATTCATTCGATGAGTTTAAAAAAGTGTTGGATGAGAAAAGTGGATTTGTACTCGCGCATTGGGATGGATCGCAAGAAACCGAAACAGCTGTTAAAGAAGAAACAAAAGCCACTATTCGATGTATTCCGTTAGATGCTAAAGAGGAAGCTGGCATTTGTGTTTATTCTGGCAAGGCATCAACAAGAAGAGTTTTGTTTGCACGAGCGTATTAGATTCGTTTCACTATTTTAGGTTTCTAAAGTTTCTATTGTTGGGGTATAGTGATGCGTATGAGGCTTACCGCAACGTTTAGCCAAACCGCAGCAACCAAATCGGGGTAATCATAGTTTAATGTGTACTTTTACTTTTCTCTCTTGATCTATGTTGATGTGGATTATCATTTTATCGCTTCTCTTAATTGGCTTGGCGCTAATTATTGTTGAATTACTTTTTATCCCTGGCACTACTGTAATAGGTTTGCTGGGATTGATTTTTTCAGTTACTGGCATCGTAGTTAGTTACAGCCATTTCGGAAATGATATCGGTTTTTACATTTTATTGGCAACGCTCGCTACAACCGTGCTTGCTTTTATTTATAGTTTTAGATCGGGCGCATGGTCGCGGTTCTCGCTTAAATCATCGAACGATGGGAAAGTAAATGAAGGTATGATTAAGGATCTGAATATTGGCGATGAAGGCATCAGCGTTTCTACGCTACGCCCTTTTGGCAAAGCAACGTTCAAAGAAAAGACTATAGAAGTAAAGACAGCTGGAGACTACGTTGAGCGCGGCCAGAAAGTAAAAATTCTTCACATCGAACTAAATCAAATAACCGTACAACCTATTAATTAAAAACTATGGAATCAGAAGCGCTGCCAATACTCATCATTGTTTTTGGGGGGATCATCTTTCTCTTCATTTTTCTCTATTTTGTTCCCATAAGTTTATGGATTACAGCACTCTTCTCGGGTGTAAAAGTTGGGTTGTTTGAACTGATGTTCATGCGTATTCGTAAAGTGCCACCACGTATTGTGGTTGATTCGCTTATTACAGCAACCAAGGCGGGCTTGCATCTTACCTCCAATGAATTGGAAACTCATTATTTGGCAGGTGGAAATGTTCCAAATGTAATTCGTGCGCTTATTTCAGCAGATAAAGCAAACATCAACCTAAGTTTTAAGCAAGCTACAGCAATTGACTTAGCTGGACGCGATGTGTTTCAAGCAGTGCAAATTTCTGTAAATCCAAAGGTAATTACGACACCAAAAGTTGCAGCGGTTGCATCGGACGGTATTCAATTAATTGCCGTTGCGCGCGTAACGGTTCGTGCCAGCATCGCGCAATTAGTTGGTGGTGCGGGTGAAGACACCATTCTTGCCCGCGTTGGGGAGGGTATTGTATCTTCGATCGGCTCTGCGAAGTCGCACAAAGAAGTATTAGAAAGCCCAGACAAGATTTCAAAACTGGTTTTATCGCGTGGGCTAGATGCTGGTACTGCATTCGAAATTCTTTCTATTGATATTGCCGATGTAGACGTAGGCGCGAACATTGGTGCGAAGCTTCAGATTGATCAGGCTACAGCCGATTTAAAAGTTGCTGAAGCGAAAGCAGAAGAACGTAGAGCGATGGCGGTTGCGCTCGATCAGGAAATGAAAGCGAAAGCAACAGAAGCGCGCGCAAAGGTAATTGAAGCGGAAGCTGAAATTCCGAAAGCAATTGCTGCCGCATTTGTAAACGGCAACTTAGGCATTATGGATTATTATAAAATGCAAAACGTTCAAGCAGATACTGACATGCGAAATTCTATTTCAGGTACAGGTAAAGCAGGAAGTACACCGAAGAAAGATTCTTAGTCAACAAAGTATCATAAAATAAAATAGCCGCGTCAGAAAAACGCGGCTATTTTATTATAGTTTAATTTCCACGCATTGCGCTTTCTTCATTGCAAGAAAAGAATCCGAAAAAGCGTCATAAGTAATGCCATCATACAATAACGGAATTGTACTTACTCCGCGCAGCGTAACAACTCCATACTTTCCATTTCGTTCGATAATAACGTACTCTTCGGATGCATATTGAAGATCATTATATTTTGGATTGATCCATACCTTTCCTTGCACATCGGCCAAGCCCTTTAATTTTTCCTGCTCAATAACAAGGTATCCATTATTCAATATAGTAATATGATCATAGCGCACGGGTAAAATTTGTTTTCCCGTTACATCAATCACTCCGAAAAAACCTTTTTGCTGTACCAATGAAAAACCATTTTCATAAGATGAAACTTCGTCAAAGGTTGGCTGCACAACAATTTGATCGTCATGATTAATGAAGCCCCACTTGCCGCGAATTTTTATAGCCGCCAAATTCTCTTGAAATGGTTTTATACCATCATACCGATTTGCAATGCGCAACCTTGCGCGTGAATCAACAAAACCATATTGTCCGTTTTTCTTTATGCCCCTAAGTCCTTCGGTTTCTTGAAAGATTTTTTCAATCGATCCTTCAGGCTGCACCTGCCGATTTACAATTAATCCATTCCAATCAATTTCCCAAATCGTTCCGGAGGGCAAATATTCAACTATCGTTCCCGCCCGAATGTCAATTTTATTTTCTGTGAAGTAGAAAATATTTCCATCAAAAGATTTTAGATAGACATGGGTTGGGGAAAATTCCAGAAACCGATCTTTACCCAGTAATTTCAATTTATTGATGCGCGGAGTAACCAACCATTCTTCATGTTGATTGATGATTCCATACTGATTTCGAAACTTCACTAATATGTTTCCCTCATGCTCCTCAAGTAAAGAATCATAAACACACGCAATTATCTCAACGCCTTTTTTATTAATTCCTCCCCAAAAATTTCGTTTACTAACCGGGAAAAAACTTCCGTTAAAGGGTGACATGTTTTCATACATTTTGTTCTCCAAAGCATTTCCTTTTGAATCCAGAAGAATCCAATGTTTTATTTCTTCAACATTAGTTTGCGCGATAAAAAAATCACCACTAGTTTTTAACTGGTTAAATTTTGCTGGAATTAAAATGGCTCCGTTTTCACCAACTACTCCAAATTTTTCGTTTACAGAAAATATTGCTTTCCCGTTTTCAAAACTTCCGAGATAATCAAATTGAATATCAGCAATGGGTTTGAATTGATCATCAACTAATGAAGTTTTTTGTGCCGTTTTTATTTGAAGAACATTTTTACCAACGGCAAAAATTGAATCTGCCCGAACTGTCTTTTTAATGGTTGCTTTCCCATCCAAAAAGAACCACTCGTTTGCCGCTCGCGCAAAAACTTTTCCGTCATCATTGATTTTTATTTCGCGGTAAGTGGCTTCAATCTTCACAATCCCTTCGCGATCGATCAGTCCTTGTTGAAGATTCTGATAGGTAATTGCAACATTTTGCTTAAAGGAAGAAATACTGTCGATGTTAAATTGCGTAATCTGTTTTCCATTATCAGAAAAAAGTGCCGTCTTCGCATCAAAATTTTCGATTGCATATCGAAGAGATCCTAATTGACGAATGCTTTTGTATTGCTGTGGAATTAGCGTTCGATTTGTAAGATCAATTAGTCCATACTTATATTGGTTCCCTATTTTAGTAAAGACAATGGCGCGAAGAGAAGATATTTTTATCCCGTCATATTCAAGTGGAATAATCATCTTTCCCGAAAGTGAAATACATCCGGTAACGATGCGCAACGATACGGTCGATTTCTTTCGCGCAATGATTAAGGTCGGATCTCCGGGAAATAACTCTTCATATTCCGCTTTTGTAATGAAATGATTACCAAGATTTATTAATCCCCACTTACCATTTATTTTATAACCTGTTACATCTCCCAACATAGAAAAGGTAGCATCGCTCCAGCCAATGGCTTCATATTGGGCTGGTATTAAAACCTTGCCTAGGTCATTTTTGAGACCAACTTTTCCATTCTCCTCAAAAACACTGTACTGGGCAGCAGTGGAAAAAAATGAGATCAACAAACACCAAAAAAAACTACTCGCACGCTTCATCTTTTGCAAAGTTAGAAGAGGGAATGAAATGAAAGGAATTTTCGTGAACTTTGATGCTAATGTTATCAGTTAATGATTAATCGTGAATTGCCCGAACTGACAATTTGCTTTAGCAGCTACGATTAACGGATAACAATTAACGGATTATAAAATATGTACATCGAACAACTATACACCAATTGTCTGGCAGAGGCCGCTTATTATATAGAGTCTGATGGCGAAGCCGCAATTATTGACCCGCTGCGTGAGACTGAACCCTATATTGAGTTAGCCCAAAAACGAAACGCAAAAATCAAGTATGTTTTCGAAACACATTTCCATGCTGACTTTGTATCGGGCCATATCGACTTGGCACGGAAGGTAAATGCACCTATTGTTTACGGTCCGTTGGCGAATACCCGATACAAAGTTTACAATGCTAAAGATGGTGAAGAGTTTGCCTTGGGTAAATTAAAAATCCGTGTACTCCATACACCGGGCCACACGCCTGAATCGTCATGCTATTTATTGCTAAATGAAAAAGGAACTGAACATGCCATCTTTACCGGTGATACTTTATTTGTAGGTGATGTTGGCCGCCCCGATTTATTAGACGGTGTAATGACCAGTGAACAACTGGCCAGCATGATGTTCGATTCGCTGACCAAAAAAATTAAAACCCTTCCAGATGATGTGATTGTTTACCCGGCACATGGCCCTGGTTCTGCGTGCGGAAAAAATATAGGTAAGGAAACCTTTTCAACCATTGGCGAGCAAAAGAAATTTAACTACGCGCTGAAAGATATGACACGCGAAGAATTTATTTCGAAAGTAACAGAAGGCATTCTTCCTCCTCCACAATATTTCTTTGAAGATGCACGCATCAATAAAATGGGATATGAACCGATTGAAGATGTGATTCGTGAAAACACAAAACCACTATCGCTGGCAGCATTTAAAAAAACAGTAAGCGATGGTGCGCTTATTCTAGATACCCGCACGGCAGGTGAATTTGAAAAAGGTTTTATTCCGAGATCAATCAACATTGGCCTTAATGGACAATTCGCTGTTTGGGTAGGCACGCTTATCGACATTCATAAAAATATTGTATTGATAACAGATGAAGGAAAAGAAAGCGAAAGTATTTTACGTCTTGCGCGGATTGGTTACGAGAAAATTCAGGGTTATTTAAAAGGAGGTGTAAACGCCTACGATGAAAAACTGGAAACTATTAAATCCATTACAGCCAATGAAATGAAAACAGAAATGCAAAAAGGTATTGATGTATTGGATGTTCGTAAACCTGGCGAGTGGAACGTAAGTCATATTAAGGAGGCAACCTTTTTACCGTTGTCTAATTTTCCAAAAAATCTGGAGGGCATGGACAAAGCAAAGCCATACATCGTTCATTGTGGTGGAGGCTATCGTTCGATGACGGCTATTTCGATTATGAAAAATCATGGCTTTCAAAACCTAGTTAATATTTATGGAGGCTTTGGCGCCATGCAAGAGGCTGGGTTGGAGGTTGTGACGGAGGAGATGGTTAATGGTTAATCGTTATCAGTGAATGGTTAATCGTCCCGAAAGCTATAGAGAATGTAAATGAAAAAATAAATTCGAAGCCATTGTTTACCTTACAAAATCTATGACTCGCGTTCTTAAACTTTCTCTTTGCATTTTCTTGATTCTCATCTTCAATACTACTGCCTCTTATAGTCAGGTATTTGAAAATGCAAATGAGGCTTTTGCAAATGCATCCTCGCACAATAAAAAAATACTTCTTGTTTTTTCCGGATCAGATTGGTGCGCACCGTGTGTTCAGTTGGAAAATAAAATTTTATCCACAAAAACCTTTATGGATTTCGCGAATAAAAATCTAATCGTTATTCATGCTGATTTTCCACAGCGGAAAAAATTATCGAAAGAAATTCAACTACAAAACGATGCGCTTGCTGAGAAGTACAATCCATCGGGTGAGTTTCCTGAAATTGTTTTACTTAATGCTGATCAATCCATTGTTAAAAAATTGTCGTACACCAATCAAACTACGGCTGAATTCATAGTTGAAATAACACCTTACCTATCCAAATGAATTCGCCCACGCGATGTGAATGCAAAAAGCAAGTCCGGTTAATGGGCTCGTCTTTTGAATTCATCATTGTAGAAGAACCTGAGGCTGGATACGCATTTATTGAAACAGCTATTGAAGAAGTAAAGCGAATCGAAACACTGCTTACTGAATTCTCCTCCACCTCTCAAACTTCGCAAATCAATCAGGCAGCCGGAATAAAATCGGTTGCGGTTAATGAAGAAGTGTATTCAATTGTAAAACGGTGTAACGAAATTTCAAATCTCACGCAAGGTGCATTTGATATCACGGCAGTGGCACTTCGTAAATTATACAATTTTAAAGGACAACATTTTGCGTGGCCTGATCATATCCAAATAAAAAATGCATTGAATAATGTCGGTCATCATTTGGTTGATGTATCAAAACCCAATGAGGTATCTCTTAAAAAATCAGGAATGCACATTGCCTTTGGCGCTATTGGAAAAGGTTATGCTGCTGATTGTGTAAAAAAAATCCTGAAAGAAAAAGGAGTGGAACACGCGGTGATTAATGCGAGTGGTGATTTAACGGCATGGGGTAACCGACTTGATGGGTCTCCATGGAAAATAGGTATTGCCGATCCTGATAAGCCATCAAACATTTTGGCATGGTTGCCAATTCAAAATTCTTCTGTGGCAACATCTGGAGATTACGAGCAATTTGTTGAGCGAAATGGCATACGGTATTCGCATACCATTGATCCAAAAACAGGACATCCGGTAAAGGGAATTAAAAGTGTTACCATCTTTGGTCCAAGTGCAGAATTGTGTGATGCCCTTGCAACGGCTGTTACCATTATGGGTGTTACGGTAGGATTATATTTTCTTGATCAGTTGCCAACCATACATGGTATTATTATTAATGTTCAGAATAAAATTTTTACTTCGCGATATTTGAATTGGAATAACGTTAAACATCATGAATAGAAAGCTTCTAAAATACTGCGCATTATTCATTACAGCATTGGTAGCACTTTCGTGTGAAAGTGTCAAGCCTTATCAACGCGTTTATGTGAATGATTCTGAAATGAAGCCTGGCCAACCCGGTGCAAGAGCGTTCGAAGAAAGTGTTCAGGTTTATCGTGAAGGTGCTTCCGGTGGCGGCAGTAGCAAAACAAGCGGAGGGTGTGGATGCAATTAAGGTAAGGTGAAGAAACGCTACGTCATCATTGGTTTATTGGCAGCATCGCTTACCTCCATGGGTCAGCGGTTAGACAGCGCTTACAAAAAACAAGTGTTGTCGAATACGGATGTGCAAGTTCTGTTTTCATTTTACACGCAAGACAATGATCATTCTGCTGTTACAGGAGGTAAGGGCACCGAAAATCTGCAAGTCTATTCGCCTCAATTTTTTATTGATCATCAACGCGATTCATTTAACACAATTCATATTGATGGAGGCGTAGATATTATCAGTTCGGCATCAACTGATAATATTGACTTTGTTGTTTCGTCTGCATCAAAGGTAGACGCGAGGTGGCATACCAATATTGGTTACAGTCGATTGCTTCGCGATAAACAAAATCGAGTTGGCGGAAATATTACCTATTCAATTGAATCGGATTATACATCGCGCGGAGCGGGTTTAACCTGGAGCAAAACCAGCGCAGATCAATCACGCGAACTTTCAGCCAATGTGCAGGTATTTTTTGACGACTTACGATGGGGAAGATTTGAAGGCGGCAAACCCATCAAACTCATTTACCCGGAAGAGTTGCGAACAAAAGAATGGTTCGATTCGCACACCCGAAATTCGTTCAACTTTTCTCTCAGATTTTATCAAACCATGAACAGGAGAATGACACTGGGAATTTATCCGGGCATGTCATACCAGATCGGTCAATTGGCCACACCTTTTCATCGCGTATATTTTACAGACGGCTCTGAGCGTGTTGAAAATCTTCCGGACAGTCGCTTGAAAATCCCGATCGGTATTCAACTTAATTCATTCATCGGAAGTAGATGGATACTTCGCTCATACTATCGTTTTTATTGGGATGACTTCGGCATTGAGGCACACACTTTATCTTTTGAATCAGCTATTAAAGCAACACGAGTTTTAACATTCACTCCATTCGTCAGACTATACTTACAAACCAAAGCTGACTATTTTAATCCCTACAAACTCCACGACATCAATGAACAATTCTATACTTCTGATTATGATTTGTCAGGTTTTACAAGTTGCAAAACTGGTATGGGTATTCGGTACGCGCCATTTAGTATAAAACATCGCGTTACCTTTAAAGAAGTTGAATTGCGATATGTGTATTATAGACGATCGGATGGACTACAGGCGCACATGATTACAACTTACTTTAGTTTCGGCAGTCAGAAAAAAAGAAAATGATTTACCTATCATTTGTTTTATAATAATTCGTGAATTTAATCAGCGCGATCTGCATGCACCCGATCTGTGAAATCTGCGGGAATATCTTTTTTTCTCACTGGACATCACGCTTTAAACTACTATTAACGTTTCCGGAACATTGTTATATTTGACAACCATCTATCCTTTATGAGAAAAATATTCATCCTTACCTCTATCGCTGTTTCAGTGCTTCTAATTTTTTGGGCTACCTATTGGATTTGGGCGCTCGCAGGTTTCGCGTTGGTTGGCCCGTTGGTGGTAATGGGGATTGAAGATATGATCCAAACAAAACAATCTTTGAAAAGAAATTTTCCATTACTCGGACGACTTCGTTATGTCTTTGAAGATTTACGCCCGAAGATTCAACAGTATTTTGTCGAGTCCGATACCGATGGCTCACCCATCAATAGAAACGATCGATCCGTTATTTATCAGCGTGCAAAAAAACAAGTGGACACTACACCCTTTGGAACACAATATGATGTATATGCAGAAGGGTACGAATGGATGGGGCACTCCATTGTGCCGATTGATTTTAATAAGATTGACCACCACCCCCGTTGTTTAGTTGGAAATAAAGATTGTAAGCAACACTATTCTGCGAGCGTATTAAATGTATCGGCAATGAGTTTTGGATCGCTTAGCAGCAACGCGATTGAAGCATTGAATGCTGGTGCTAAAATCGGGAGCTTTGCGCATAATACTGGAGAAGGTGGATTAAGCCCCTATCACTTGAAGAATGGTGGTGATATCATTTGGCAAATCGGAACCGGATATTTTGGAGCCCGTGATGATAATGGAAATTTTTCACCCGAAATTTTTAAGGTAAACGCCTTGAAGCCGGAAGTGAAGATGATCGAAATAAAACTTTCGCAAGGTGCAAAACCTGGGCATGGGGGAATTTTACCTGCCGCGAAGAATACTCCTGAAATTGCTGCTATTCGCGGAGTAAAGGTAGGCACGACAATATTTTCCCCGCCTTTCCACAGTGCTTTCACTACACCCTTAGAGTTGGTTTTATTCGTTAAACAATTGCGCGAATTATCAGAAGGTAAACCGGTCGGGTTTAAGTTATGCATTGGCCGCAAGAGCGAATTTATTTCCATTTGCAAAGCCATGATAGAATTAAATACCTATCCTGATTTTATAACCGTTGATGGTGGAGAAGGAGGAACCGGTGCTGCACCACCCGAATTCTCAAACTTTGTAGGCATGCCGTTGTTAGATGGACTTGCCTTTGTTTCCAATATGCTTCAAGGTTTTGACATTAAGAAACACATAAAAATTATTGCTGCCGGAAAAATTCTTACTGGCTTTCAAATGGTGCGCGCCATCGCGCTTGGTGCCGACATGTGTAACAGTGCACGCGCCATGATGATGGCGTTGGGTTGCATACAAGCCCTAGAGTGTAATAAGAATACTTGTCCGACCGGGGTTGCAACGCAAGATCCATACTTTATGAAAGGGTTGGTGATAGACGATAAAAAAGTTCGCGTGGCCAACTATCATAAACATACAGTTGAAAGTTTTGTTGAATTGATTGCTGCGTCAGGTATTGATACGCCAGAAAAATTAAACAGACATCAGATTTCGCGCAGAATATTTATGAATGAAGTGCGCACGTTTGCAGAAATCTATCCACCCATTGCAGAAGGCTCAATGATGGGTTCCGAAGTTCCTTTGGCGTATGCTAACTCATTCAATTCGGCAAGTGCTGAAAAGTTTTAAAATGAAGGAGAAAATAAATTTTAGAGTAATCGGATTTTAAAATTCTTCCACTCTTCGAAGGCGTTCCTGAAATTTAATAAGCTGCTCTTGTAACGATTTTATCTCAGATCTGTCTTTTGCTACATCACCTTCCATTGCCATATTTTCCTTTTCAATACCATCATTTTTAATTCGAAGTTTCGCAGCATCTGAATCACCGTTGCTGATTTTCTTATTATTGTCCAACATCGACTTCTTATTTTTTTCAATTTTCTTTTCGTCAGAATTAATTTCGTCTTGTTTATCCTCCAACATCTTTTGAAGCTGCTTTATTTGTTTATTGTAGATGTCTTTATAATGGAATTTTACAAACGATTTTACAATCCTCTCCCCTTTTGCAAATTCGTCTTTATAAACTTTGGTGCTGAAATGAATATCATAGCCGGGGCTAAAGGTAAAGGCAACAGCGGTACCAGCAGATTCAGGAATGAAAAAAGTGCGTTGATCAATTCGTAGAGGAGACATCTCATCAATTCTCACCTTCTCAGCAATCATCATCGTCTTGTTGCCTTTGGATGTGCTCAGACCTAAAGCCTTTTTCATAAAGTCGTCATACGATTCCTTGCAATCATCTACCTCTTGATCGAGATGGGCTATCCAAGCTTCAACATCATTGCCTTCATGATTTTTTATGGTCTTTGTTTCAACCGTTAATTGTTGGGCAAAGCCGAATGCGAACGTGAGAATAAAAGCGAGTGTGAGTACAGAAGTTTTCATAAATCAGAATTTGTATGCCAATGTCGTTTCCTTAAGCTTTCTTTTTTTTAAACCTCACCCTGCCATCTCCAAAAGGAAGAGGGTATGGAAGCTTAAGGAAACGACATTGATTTGTATGCGGTCAAATTTAAAAGAATTAGAGCGTAAGGGAAGTATGCTATTCAAAAAAATTGATGATGTGCACAATTAAGTATAGCTTTGTGAAACTTTTTATTTGTGCTTCGAAAGTTCTTTCCCCGAGATAAAAACTATATTCTGGAACAGGCGCAACTCGGCATGCAAGAAAACTTGCTGCAATACCTTGTCGATTTTGTTAAAGTAGAGTACATGCTTCGTTGCAATCCGTTGGGTCTTGCCGATCAAACCTCTCAGAAGGTTCAACATCACACCAGCACGAATGTGAGGCATCTAGAGGAATTTTATCTGGCGCTGGCAGGCGTTTTTCGTTTTACATTCTATGGCGATAATCAATTACAATTTGGTTTTGATGGTCGAGATGAAAGCAGCCGCTATCAGGAAGAATGGGAGACAGCCTATAAGAAGTGGGTGAAAGAATTCTGCAAGCACGAGAATTTCATACGCGCGGTTTTGGAGCTTACCGTTTTTTACCCAGAGGAATATACGCCCCAAATGGTAGGTATGAGATTAAGCACCTTTATCACTAAGTTTTTTGAAGTGAAGATTGATCCTCAAAAAGGTATTTTGAAAAAGGCAATGGCGTAAACCAAATCGATTTCAAGAATATTTCGTCATATCAAAACCTTGGCAGAGTACCTTATCGAAGAATCACGAACCCGGTGAAGCCCTTTATTATTCCTTCCTCAACTAAGCAATGCTCTACCTTCGCCAATCGAGAGCCCTGTTTGCACCAGGCGATGAACTCGCTTAATTGTGATCCATTTCCTTCAGCTTCAATGAAGACACTTCCATCGCTTTCGTTCTTTACAAAACCACGAATACCGATTTCAATGGCCTTCTCTTTTGTTGATGCACGGAAGAATACACCCTGCACTTTTCCTTTTACTGCAATAGAAACATGCTTCACCATACTATTAAAAGTCAAAACCAAAGTAGCAGCGATATTGAAAATATTTTAATCAAGGTAATTCTATTTCACAGTGCCGATTGCAATTCTAGATCAATTCTCGTAAGGCAATTTCAAAAGAGGCTTGAGCAAGTCCCGTCTTTTTAGGATTTGCGCTGTGAGATTTTACAAGTGCTTTTCGAATGGTCTCTGTTATATCGTTGAATACAGAGGCATCGTCCATGTTTACTTCGCTTTCCATAAAGTAAGCAAACACACGTGCCATTCCACAATTCGCGATGAAATCAGGAATGACCGAAAATTTTTCATCGGCATATAACCCCGTTGCACCAAAAAATATTTCAGGATCAGCAAACGGCACATTCGCTCCACACGAAAAAACTTCAAGCTTGGAAGCAATCATGCGGTCAATCTGCTCTTTTGTAATTAAGCGCGATGCTGCTGCCGGAATAAAAATTTCAAATTCAAGATCCCATATTTTTTTATTTACCTCTTCAAAAGGAATGATGGAATCGCTCACTAGTTTATTTCCATTTCTATTGGCTACCAACTGTTTTACTGCATCAAGTGAAAATCCGTTTTGATTAATAAGTCCCCCTTCGTGACTCACAATACCCACAATCTTAACACCTAATTGTGCCAGGTAAAATCCTGCGGCAGCACCTACATTTCCCCAACCCTGAATAACGGCACGTTTACCTTGTATATTTCCGCCCCACAATTCATAATAATGGTTCACTGCCTGCGCAACACCATACCCTGTACACATATCAGCAACTGTATATTTCATTTGGAGTGATGGCGTGAACTGCTCGTCTTCAATTAATTTTACAACACCTTGTCGCAGTTGCCCGATGCGATTTACTTTCTGCGGCTCGGTTGGTTTATAGTGCCCAGTAAATACACCTTCTTGTGGATGCCAGATACCCACATCTTCAGTCAATGGTATAACGTCATGAATTTCATCTACATTCAAATCGCCACCCGTGCCATAATAATATTTTAACAAAGGCATTACCGCTGTGTACCACCGTTGCAACACATCGCGCTTTCGCAGATCGTTAGGATCGAAGTTAATGCCCGACTTTGCACCACCAATGGGCGGCCCTGAAACGGTAAATTTTACCTCCATTGTTTTCGCAAGCGATTCTACTTCTCGTTTGTCAAGCCCTTTGCGCATGCGTGTGCCTCCACCAGCAGCGCCACCTCGTAATGAATTAATAACAACCCATCCTTCCGCTTCTGTTTCAGTATCCTTCCATTCGAAAACTATTTCGGGTCGCTTCGTTTCAAATTTTTTTAAAAGCTCAAGCATAAAGAATGAAGTATGAGAATGATATTTTTAAAATCCTACCAATACACCACCGCTATTATCGCGCGAAGCATGGGTAACACTTTTTAAACAGTTCACTTCATCGCGAACACGCAACACACCTAAAAAAGCAAAGACAAGTGCTTCTTTAAATTTCACCACATCGTCTTCTGGTATTATCAAAGTAGCATTATCAACACAATGATCTAACATGCGCGCCATCAAAAAAGAATTGAACACTCCTCCACCTGTGCACAACACAGTTGGATTTTTTTTCGCGCCAAGTGCAAATGCAATCTCTATGGCCGTTGACTCTACTAACGTTCTAAGCTTATCTTTTAATGAAGATTTCGATCGATCGAGAATCGGAATAATATTCTTTTCAAAAATTTCGCGACCCAACGATGGTCTGTCATTTCGAAGACTCATATATACTTTACTTAACGCTTTTAACATTAGGAGATCAACTTCTCCGCTTGCTGCAAGCGCACCGCCACGATCAAATTCTTTCTTTACATCCGCCATCAAATAATTTAAACCCATGTTACAAAAACAAATGTCATACGCCATTCGCCTACCATTTACATCAACAGAAAGGTTTGCAATACCACCAAGATTTAAACAAACATCATAATCCGAAAAGAGTAACGCATCTCCTACCGGCACCAATGGAGCGCCTTCTCCACCTAATAGCACATCCAAATTTCTAAAATTATAAACAACGGGGCGGTTTGTTGCTGCATGAATACCCATGCCGTTGCCCGCTTGAAATGTTAAACCCTTTTTAGGTTGATGAAAAATGGTGTGTCCGTGAGACGAAATAAAATCGATCGCCCGGATTTTATTTTCTGAAATAAATTTGGAAGCAATGTCACCCAAGTATTTACCATAAGCAGCATCGAGAACCAAAACCGATTCTGCCGAAAGCGTGTGAGCTGTGGCCAACTTCTTTTTCCAACCCGCAGGATACTTTATCGTTACTGCATGATCAATTTTGTAAATCCATCCGGTTTCATTTTTTTGAAAGGTACAGTTTGCCAGATCAACACCATCCAAAGATGTG
Organism: Cytophagales bacterium; assembly: GCA_038241205.1. Taxonomy (GTDB): domain Bacteria; phylum Bacteroidota; class Bacteroidia; order Cytophagales; family Cyclobacteriaceae; genus Chryseolinea. Next base: position 17,486 of record JBBRFY010000008.1, on the reverse strand, counting down.
CCCGACATAATGCCAATAACTTTATATTTCTCTTTCGAATCCATACTTTTAAAACTTAATTGATAAAACTCCGCTCATGAATTTGGTTGTTGATTATGGGAACTCCTCTGCCAAGGTAGGTATTTTTGATTATCATAAATTAGTGGGGAAAGAAGTGTTTACAGAGGCCAAAGCGTTACAAACATTTTTAGAAAACTTTTCTGGCGATTGCATCATCGTAAGTTCAGTAACAATTGACGCATCCTTTGTTACGCACTGGGCAACACACGTGAAACAAAAATACATCCTTACACAATCGCTTCCATTGCCTATTAAAAACGGTTATGCTACACCTTCCACATTGGGCGTAGATCGGCTTGCCGGAGTTTGTGGCGCACATCAACTCTACCCTAAAAGTAATTGCCTCGTAATTGATGCCGGCTCCTGTATTACCTATGATTTTATAGACCGTGACGGATCTTTTATAGGGGGCGGTATTTCTCCAGGACTATCCATGCGGTTTGAAGCAGTCCATACTTTCACGGCTAATCTTCCGCTGGTGAAAATAATAGATCACCCTGAACTTATTGGCAATAGCACAGAAACATGTATTCAAAGTGGCGTAGTAAATGGAGCGATTGAAGAATTGAATGGAATTATTATGCGCTATCAAGAGAAATTTGATGGTTTACAGGTGATTTTGTGTGGAGGGGATGCCCATTTTTTTGAAAACAAACTGAAAGCGTCCATATTTGCGCTCCCAGAATTAGTACTTAGGGGTTTAAACAGCATTTTAATCTATAATGTCAGTCAGTAAGAGGTCTTTTTTATTTTTAGCTGTTATAATCGCTTCTGCAAATGCATGGGGTCAATCAGCAAGTTCCCCAATATCAGGTTTTGGAATCGGAGAACCTTACGGCAATGCCCTAACTCACAATCAAGGTATGGGCGGTATTGGCGTGAGTCAGCCTCAATATTGGTTTGCCAATAATCAAAATCCAGCATTGTTGGTTTTCAATAAATTAACCGTCTTTGAAGCGGGTATTGCTGGCGAGAAACGCAACATAAAGGGCGACACTATAAGCGAATCGAATTTTGGAGGAACGCTTAACTATCTGGTAACGGTATTTCCTGTTAAAGTAAATCGTTGGACAACATCTATTGGGTTGATGCCTTATACAAATGTAGATTATGGGTTTTCATTTAGGGATGACGTAAATGAAAGATCCACGAATGTCTTAGTCGATACTGCTGCTATTATAAATACAGGACAAGGCGGGTTATCACAATTTTATTGGTCGAACGGTGTGCGTATAACGCGTGACATGAGCGTGGGTGTTAAAGCAGCATATGTATTCGGATCAATTGATAATATCTACGCAAATAGTGTAGATACTGGACAGCCTATACAATACATTGTTACCCTTCAGGAAAAAACAACAGTAAAAGATTTTGCTTTTAGCGTAGGGTATTCCTTCAGCAAAGATTCTTTGTTTAAAAATCAAGACTATCGCCTCAGCTTTGGAGCGGTATATGGTTTTGGTTCAAATCTTAACGGTAAAAAAGTAACTAATTTTTTTAGCCAAAGCGGTTCTGGTGACACCGTTGTATTTAAAAATTTAGATACAGAAAGAGGTCATATTTATGTTCCTCCGTCTTTAACTCTGGGCGCTTCCATAAGCAAAGGTCAGAAGTGGACGGCCGGTACTGAGTTTACCTATCAAGATTGGTCGAGTTTTAAAAGTGTTAATTCAGACAACGAAAGGGGTCGTGGAAAACAGTTTAAGGCCGCCATTGGTGGTGAGTTTACACCAGATGCTCAAGCACTTGAGAGTTTCTTGAAACGCATTACCTATCGCATAGGTGGAAGCATAGAACAATATCCTTTTTTAATTAATGATAAGGAGTTAAAAGATCTTGGCATTAATTTTGGCTTATCGCTGCCGGCAGGCAGATCGAGCGTAGATTTAGCCTTTAAAGTTGGAAAGCGCGGAGACAAAAAATTAAACGGTTTAGAAGAAAGCTACTTTAAAGTTTACTTCGGCATCACGTTTAACGACCAGTGGTTTGTAAAAAGGAAGTTTGACTAGATATGATACATAAAATGAAAAAAGCAATTTTAACGACCGCATTCTTAATGGTTTTAATACTTGGTGGCAACACTTCTTTTGCACAATGCAATGAAGTGAAGTGGCCCACAGATCCAGAGATGAAAGCGAAGGCAGAAGAGAAAAAAGTACTTTATGAAGACGCTTTAAAAGGTGGGCAGGTTAAGCAAGCTGAGAAGCCATTGAACTGGTTGTTAGTCAACGTTCCTGAATTACACAGTAGTTTATATATCTATGGAGCAGATGTATTTGATCAATTGGCGAAGGCAGAAAAAAACCCTGCGCGCAAACAAGTATACATTGATTCTTTAATGATTGTATATGATATGCGTATTAAAAACTGCGGAGAAGAAGGCCCGGTAACAAACAGAAAAGCATTTTCTTTTTTGCAATATAATCTTCAATCGAAGCCAGCAGAATCGTTAGCGATAATGGATAAGACACTGGAATTAAATGGCAATGATGTTATTGATGCTACACTAATCTACTACATGCAAACCATGAAAGTGAATAAAGGTAAATTGAATAATCTAACCGATGAACAAGTTCTGGAACGCTATGATAAATTAGTGAACATTGCTGACGCTAAAATTAAAAAGGCACAAAGTGAAGGAAAGAATATTGACAAGTTGAAGAAGTTGAAAGAGGATATGGACGAAATATTAATCAGCCTTGTAAAAGTGGATTGCGATTTCGTTAAGAAAAATTTGGAGCCGAAGTTTAGAAAAGATCCAACTGATATTTCGCTTGCCAAAAAGATTTTCAACTTTATGTTGCAAGGAAAATGTACAGACGAGCCACTTTGGTTAGAGGCTGGAGAAATAATTTTAAAGGCAACACCCGCAGCAGAAAGAGATTGCGGTTTGGCAAAGAATTTAGGTATAAAATACCTTGTGAAAGAAAACTATGACAAAGCAGAAGAATTATTGAAAGAAGCGCAAGGTGCTTGTAGTGAAGCAAACGACAAAGGCGAAGTGTTGATTTACCTTGGAAGCATTGAGGCAAAAAAAGGGAATAAGTCTGGTGCGCGCGATCTTTATCGCCAGGCTGCAGCATCAGATCCTGCAAGTGCAAAAGAAGCCAACGTAAGAATTGGACTATTATATTACTCGAGCTTTAATGATTGTGCGAAAAAAGTAAATCAAGCTGATGACCGTTTAGTTTATTTACTTGCTGCTGATTATTTTCAACGCGGTGGTGATTCAAAAAATGCAGCTAACGCAAAGGAGAATTTTCCATCAAGAGAAGATATCTTTTTGGTGAACTATAAAGTAGGTGATTCAAAACAAATAGGCTGCTGGATTGGTGAGAGTACCACCATCAGAACACGCGATTAATTTTATTAAGTAAATAATAAAGGCCATAGAATAATCTATGGCCTTTTTCATTTCGGTATGATGGCACGGATTATTTTTATATTTCTGGTTTTTTCAGCGTGTACTCCAACAGAGATAAAAGAACCTTTGGAATATAGTGGACCTTTACAAGAGGCCGAGAACGTAGAAATGTTTTATTCTGAAAATGATCAGATAAAGGTAAAAATGACCGCGGAACTTCTGTACGAATTTCAAAATGGCGATCGCGAGTTCCCCAACGGTGTGTATATGGAATTCTATAATGAGTTTGGAAGACTCGAATCTACCTTGCGCGCAGACCACGCGTTCTATTTTAAAAAAGATGATCAGTGGCGCGGTCGGGGTGATGTGCAGGTAAAAAACGTTGAGAAGGTTGAGCAGTTAAATACCGAAGAACTTTTCTGGAAACCGTCAAAGAAAGATATCTTCACAGAGAAGTTTGTCACCATTCGCCAGCAAGGCGATGTAATTTACGGCACTGGCTTAACGGCAAAACAAGATTTATCGGATTATACCATCGGCACCGTAGGTGATGGTAGCGGAGTTCACGGTGAATTTGATGTGAAGGAGGAAGAATAATTGTTACTATGAAGCTCGTTGAAATCATAATACTCTCCCTCGCTTTTGTATTTTTTATTATTGGCATACATCAAACCATGATGTATGGGTTCGGAAATGCTTACTGGGCCATCATGCTTTCTTCCATTTTATTTTTTGTGTTTGTTTGGCGCAGAAAGAGATGAGGTCGAGTCAACATGCCTTGCCTATGATCTCAGCACTAAAATCAAATCCTAAAAGTTGCATAAACGCTCAATTTCACGGCCTGCAATGGTTTGATTTCAAATTTTCAAAGTTCTACTCGTTTTTTAAGATCACTATTTTTCTAATAGAGATAACGGGTTAAATTTGCGGCTCTTTAAAATTTAAACTATGGCATTTATTGGTTCTTTACGCAACAAAATGGGCACCTGGGTGGTGGTTTTTGTGTTTGTTGCGATAGCTGCATTTACATTGGGCGATATCTTTAGCGGAAACTCTTCCATCTTAAACTGGGGAAAAAATTCGGTTGGCGAAATTGCCGGCAAGGAAATATCCTACGATGAATTTCAATCTGTTTTGCAGGAGCGCGAAAACAATTACATACTCAATTTTGGTCGCGAGCCGGGCGATAGAGAAAAGACCGGTCTTCGTCAGCAAACTTGGGATTTGCTCATTGCGCGCCATGCCATAGAATCACAATATGAAAAGGTAGGTGTTGAAGTGAATGATGATGAAGTAGTGGATATGATCAGCGGAAAGAATGTTGATCCGGGTGTGATGCAAGCCTTCACTAACCAAGAGACAGGGCAGTTTGATCGCGCGATGTTGGGTAACTACATCAACCAGGTTAAAGCCATGCCATTGTCATCAGAGCAACGCATTCGTTGGGAGCTTTTCCAAAAAGATTTACGACCCGGCAGAGCGCGTATTAAATATGAGAACCTATTAATTAAAACGAACTACGTTACCTCGGCAGAAGCCGAACGCGAATATCATTTGCAAAGCGATGTGGCAGAAGTGAAATACGTGTATGTTCCTTTCTACGCGGTTAGTGATTCTTCGGCAACAGTTACTGACAAAGACCTTCAAGAATATTACAATAAGAACAAAGAGCGATTTAAAACGGACGAAACACGCGATCTAAAATATGTAAGCATTCCGTTAGTGCCTTCTGCAGAAGATTCTCTTATTGTGTTTGAAGATTTACAAAAAGCAGTAGCAGAATTTAAAAATGAGGCAGAAGATTCAATTTATGCGGCAACCAATTCAGATGGCAGAGATGCCTTTGTAAAATATTCAATTTCAACACTTCCTGCTTTTGTAAATCAAGACAGTTTGGTTCAAGGAAAAGTGTTCGGTCCTGTTTTAGATGGCGAAACATATAAGGTAGTGAAGGTCTCTAAGATTTTTAAAGACACCGTTTTCAATGCACGTGCAAAACATATTCTTATTCGTTGGGCTGATACAAGTGAAGGCGCTAAGAAGGAAGCAAAAACAAAAGCACAAAATATACTAAAAGACATTAAAGGTGGTGCCGACTTTGGTGCCAAGGCGCGTGAATTTGGTACGGACGGAACGGCAAGCCGTGGTGGCGATTTGGGATGGATCGCGAGTGGCCAAATGGTGAAGCCATTTGAGGCAGCAGTATTTGGCGCCACAAAATCTGGATTGGTAAACGAAGTTGTAGAAACTGAGTTTGGATACCACATCATTGAAGTTACTAACGTAAAAAGCAACGATGCTTATAAACTCGCCATAGTAGAACGCTCCATCACACCAAGCGATGCAACTACGAATGAGTCCTTCCGAAAAGCAGAAGCTTTTGCTTCTGCTCTTACCGATCTTGCTTCGTTTGAAGCAACCGCAAAAAAGTCTGGACTTGTGGTAATGGATGCACCTGATGTTAACGCGGCCGATCGTAGCATTGGTACCTTAACGGATGCACGGCAAATTGTGCAGTGGCTATTTAGAGATGCTTCTACAGGAAAAATTTCACAGGTATATGATCTTCAAGATCAAAATGTGGTGGCGATTATGACGAACAAAATTGAAAAAGGATATAAACCGCTTGATATTGTGAAGACTGAGATTACACCAGCGGTTCGCAACCTTGTAAAGGGTAAAATTATTATTGAGAAGCTAGAAAGTTCAAAAGGTACGCTTGATGAAGCAGCTAAATTATTTGGTGATCTTGCCAATGTTTACTCAACCAGCGATTTGAAACTCAACAGCAATTCAATGCCCACAGTTGGTTTCGATCCACAAGCGGTAGGGTTAGCATTCTCATTGGAAAGTGGAAAACGCTCTAAGCCAGTGGCAGGAGATAATGGCGTTGTTTTGCTTGAATTACAAAACAAAACTATTGCGCCTTCTATAGAGAATTACAGCACATACAAAGATCAGCTTATCCAAAATGCGGCATCGCGTAGTGGTTTTAATATTACAGAAGCAATAAAAATAAACTCCGATATTGTTGACAAGCGTTATAAATTCTTTTAGGAAATAATTACCTGTCAATAGAAAGCGCCTCCGGATAGCAATCCGTAGGCGCTTTTGTTTTATTGAATTTTAGCAAAGAAACCTCTTTCATTGTTTTTCTTTCTAAAAAATACTGTGAATTTTGAAAGATGGAAATGGATGATAAATGGAAAGATTCTTTCCGCGAAAAACTCGACCAGCATTATTCCTGGCCCACGCTTTATACTTTTAAGTTCATTGTGTCCTTAGGAAAAGAGAGTGAAGTGAAAAATCTTTTCCCACAACACGTACCCACAGAAAAAAAATCGAAGAACGGAAACTATACCAGCATTACCTTTCAAATGATGATGAATTCAAGCGATGCCGTCATCGAGGTATATGTACAAGCTTCGGTTGTGCAAGGTATCGTTGCCTTGTAATGTTGTTGTTGTTAAATTAACATGCGGGTGCAACGTTAAAAAAGTAGGGTGAGTGTTTCGAATTGTAGCAATGAAACTGTGTTGCCAATACGTCCGGAGTTAAGCCCCATTTATGAAATCATCTTATCAGTGATATTAGTAGGGTTTGTAATTTTGATATGCAGACAAAAGCATGCAAACCTGCCTGAAAAATTGTAAATCGAATAACACTAAATTATTTCGCTATGGAATGGAAAGAAGAAAACAATACGCTGACGAAGAATTTCAAATTCAAAGACTTTATTGAAGCATTTGGTTTTATGACCAAGGTTGCCATTGTTGCAGAGAAGATGAATCATCATCCTACTTGGACAAATACATGGAACACGGTTTCGTTTCAACTTTCTACACATGATGCTGGAGACACTGTAACCGATCTTGACCGAAAACTGGCAGCTTCCATTGATGCATTAAGCAAATAGATTTTTTAATGGCTGAACATAAACCAGAGAAACCTGCACTCTACATTATCCCTACGCCCATTGGAAATTTGGGTGACATCACGCTTCGTGCGTTGGATATTTTAAAATCAGTTGATCTTATTCTAGCGGAAGATACTCGCACGTCCGGTTTTTTGTTGAAGCATTATCAGATCACAAAACCACTTCAGAGCTTTCATAATTTTAATGAACACAAAATCCTTACGGGATTAATTGAGCGATTAGAGAAAGGCGAAACAATGGCACTTGTTTCTGATGCGGGAACTCCTGGAATTTCTGATCCCGGGTTCTTAATTATTCGCGCATGCCTTCAGGCTAATTTAAAAGTTGATTGTTTACCTGGAGCGACTGCCTTTGTACCCGCGCTCGTTAAATCAGGATTGCCATGCGATCGATTTGTGTTCGAAGGATTTCTTCCGCATAAAAAAGGAAGGCAAACCACGTTAAAAAAATTAGCCGAAGAAGAACGGACTATGATTTTTTATGAATCGCCATATCGATTAATTAAATCGTTGGAACAATTTATTGAATATTTTGGGGCAGAGCGCAAAGCCTCTGTATCGCGTGAGCTCACCAAGTTGTTTGAAGAAACCGTAAATGGATCGCTCGAAGAAATTCTAAGACACTTTCAGGCAAAAGAAGTAAAAGGTGAAATAGTAATGGTGGTGAGTGGCAAAGACAGTTAGCATGAATCGTATTGCCGAAATTAAAAAAAAACCGATCCTGCTTTTTTTAACATTCGTTTGCCTTGTTGTTACTGCAATCCTAACGAGAAGCATACCTATACTTTCTTTTATTGCGCTCGCACCATTGTTAGCAATGGTGGACCAACCGAATAGCTTCCGTAATTCGAATAGAGTTATAATTGCAACATTCATAGTAGCACTTATTTTCTATTTCTTCGTACAACAAAAAAGTATTCTAAACATAACACTTTACTCAGCTTTGGTGATTGCACTCTTTTGGACTTTTACAGAAATACAAACGGCCCGGCAAAATGTAGTAAACAAGTTTATGCTTGTCATCTTACTATTGGCTATAGAATACCTTATCCTCAAATTTGCCCTAACGCCTCAACGCATTTTTGTTGCTGATTTTATGGAAGCGAAACCAACGTGGACACGATGGAATATTTATACAGGTTATTTGGGAAGCAGCCTGTGGATTTTAACAACCAATCTCATTTTCTATCAGTCCATTTTTAAATCAGATAAAATAAAGAAATGGACGTTAGTGATCGCCATTCTTTTCGTTGTATTACCTATTGTGTATTCTCTTTACCTTTCAAACCCTGCAATAAACAAAACCGATATGATAATGCTTTACACAAATGAAGGAATAGAAAATCTGTATTCACGAAACGGAGAATTAATATCGCGAACAGGTGCGTGGGTTTCGGTGTTGATCGTTATCTTCACCATTGTAAAAAGCAAGACCAAACGAAATCAAAAATGAATTTACAAGCCATAGAAAAAAGTGTGATTGAAGTCTGTGAAGAAGTGGCAGCATTTATCCGAAAAGAGGGCGCGAATTTTGATCACGCTCGCATCGAACAGAAAGATGGTTTCAATAATTTGGTTTCGTATGTTGATAAAGAAGCCGAACGCAAACTCGTAACTGTACTACAAAGGCTTCTTCCGGAAGCCGGTTTCATAACAGAAGAAGGAACAGTAGAGCAATCCAATAACAAAGAATTTAACTGGATCATCGATCCGCTTGACGGCACCACAAATTTTCTTCATGGCCTACCTATCTTCGCCATCAGTGTTGGATTAACGCAAGGAAAAAAAACAATTTTAGGTGTGGTGTATCATGTTATGCGGCAAGAGTGCTTTCATGCTATTGAAGGCGGTTCCGCATATTGCAATGACACTGTAATAAAGGTTTCCCCAATCAAAACATTAAGTGGAAGTTTGCTGGCCACGGGCTTTCCATATTATCATTTTGACAAACAAGATGTTTATCTCGACATCATTAAACAGTTCTTAGAAAAGTCGCATGGCATTCGAAGATTGGGTAGCGCGGCAATTGACTTAGCCTATGTTGCCTGTGGACGGTTGGAAGGATTTTTCGAATACAATCTCAACGCGTGGGATATTGCCGCAGGAACATTTATTGTGCAGCAAGCCGGAGGAAAGGTAACTGACTTTTCTGGTGGCGATTCTTTTTTGTTTGGCCGCGAACTTTGTGTTGGCAATGCTAACATGCATGAAGAAATGTTGGCTATAATAAAAACAAAATGGGGATACTAATGCAGATGATATAAGAATGCCATGAATGCACGAACAATTTAATCTAGTTACTCGCGTTCGCTTCTTCAACTAATAGCTCTTCAAATTAAGTTCATTATTTTTACACTTTAAACAACTCTCGTTACATGAAAAAACACAATTACCTTTCAAAGACTATTCAACTTTCGCTGATCGTCTTTCTACTTTTTAGTCAATTAGTATTTGCACAGTCTAAGCCGGAAGACAAACTTCCCATTGATCCGAATGTAAAAATTGGCAAACTCGCCAATGGACTTACTTACTACATTCGAAAAAATTCAAAACCAGAAAAGAAAGTAGAACTTCGATTGGTTGTTAATACTGGATCTGTTTTAGAAGATGCCGATCAGCAAGGTCTTGCTCACTTTACAGAACACATGGCTTTTAATGGAACTAAAAATTTTAAGAAGAATGAGCTTGTTGATTTTCTTCAAACTATCGGTGTTGAGTTCGGTGCTGATTTAAATGCATACACCAGCTTTGATGAAACCGTTTATATCCTTCCTATTCCGACAGAAAAACCTGAGAATGTAGAAAAAGGATTTTTGGTGTTAGAAGATTGGGCCAGCACTTTGGCTTTCGAAAATGATGAAATTGATAAAGAGCGTGGCGTTGTTCTGGAAGAAATGCGATTAGGTAAAGGCGCGCAAGATCGTATGAACAAAATAATATTGCCAAAACTTCTTGCGGGTTCTAACTACGCCAATCGGTTACCGATAGGTAAGGAAGATATTCTTAAGAATTTTAAATACGATGTTATTAAAAAATTCTATCGCGATTGGTATCGGCCAGATTTAATGGCGGTTGTAGTGGTGGGCGATGTTGATGTTGCGGAAACAGAGAAGATGATAAAGAATCATTTTGAAAAATTAAAAAATCCTGCCAAGCCAAGACCACGTGTGTCCGGCCCAATTCCGCCAAGGAAAATTACCGAAGGTATAGTTGTAACGGATAAGGAAGCAACCAATTCTGTTTTGCAAATTTACTATTCAACCAAAGTATCGAAAGATGAAGTTACGGTTGGAGATTATCGCCATTCGATTGTAAAAATTATTTTTCAATCAATGTTAGGTCAGCGCATGCAAGAGTTAACGCAAACTGCTAATCCTCCATTTGTTTTTGGAGGAAGTAACTTGGGCGGATTCTTACGCGGCCATGAAACGTTTTCATCGTTTGCATTAATTGGTAAAGGTGGAGTAGAGCCCGCAATTAATGCATTGATTCAAGAAAACGAACGCGCTCGAAAATTTGGTTTTACAGCTTCAGAATTAGAAAGAACCAAAAAAAATCTCGTAAAAAATATGGAGCGCGCCTATAGCGAACGTGAGAAAACAGAATCTACAAATTATGCATCTGAGTATATTCGTAACTTCTTAGCAAAAGAACCTATTCCTGGAATTGAAAACGAGTTTGCCTATTACAAGCAATACATGGATGGAATTACCTTAGAAGAAATAAATAAATACACAGCAAGCGCAATACCCACATCGGAACATAAGTTAATAGCCATTACTGCTCCAGAGAAAACAGATTTTGAATTACCATCGAAAGAAAAACTGGTAGCAATAGCGGAATCAGCATCTAAGGTTGATATAAAAGCGTATGAAGAAAAAGCAGTTGCTGCCAGTCTCATAGCAGAGCCTGTGGTAGCAGGCCGAATTATTTTTCAAAAAGAAAATAAAGAAGCAGGATATTCTGAACTCACTTTAGGCAATGGCGTAAAGGTAATTTTAAAAGCAACTGATTTTAAAAATGATCAGGTTGTAATGAGTGCCTTCCGTTTTGGAGGTCAATCCTTATACGATCCGAAAGATCGATATAGCGCAGAGTATGCCGCCACCGTTATTAATCAAATGGGTGTAGGCGAATTTTCTCCAACTGATCTACAGAAAGTATTGGCAGGTAAATCTGCAAATGTTACTCCACGCATCAGCGCAACCGCTGAGGGATTGAGTGGCTCGTGCAGTTCTACAGACGTAGAGGCAATGATGCAATTGGTACACTTATATTTTACTAAACCAAGAAAAGATGATGAACTCTTCGCATCGTTTGTTAACAAGCAACAAGCAATGTATCAAAACATGATGTCTGAACCACGAATGGTTTTTCAAGACACGTTATTGCGCACGCTTTACAAAGGTAATCCACGTGGACCGCATGTTCCAAACGCAGCAGACTTTGGTAAAATTGATGAACAACGTGCATTGGAAATTTACAAGGAGCGTTTTGCAAATGCGAATGGTTTTACATTTGTAATTGTTGGTGCGTTTGAGTTGGATAAAATCAAACCTCTTATCGCTACCTATATCGCTAGTCTACCTGCTAACAAAGGTGTAACATCAAGCTTTAAAGATATCGGCTTGCGTCCTGTTCGCGGTGTTGTAAAGAAAGAAGTTCGCAAAGGCGCTGAGCAGAAAAGTTTTATTGCCATGCAGTTTACAGGCGAAACGAAATACTCTGAAGACGAGAATTTAAAACTCCAGGCATTAATTGAAGTATTAAATATTAAACTCATTGAAACATTGCGCGAAGAACTGAGTGGTATTTACGGTGGTGGCATGTACGCCTCTATGAATAAATTTCCGTACGAAAATTATTCCATCGGTGTTTCTTTACCCTGTGGGCCTGAAAATGTTGACAAGTTAATTACTGCAACAATGGAAGAGCTGAACAAAGTAAAGACAAAAGGTCCGTTAGAAGCCGACCTGAATAAAGTGAAAGAGACGTGGAAAAAGCAACATCAGGAAAGTATGAAAGACAATACGTATTGGATGCGCCAGCTTCAGCAAAGTGTTGAGTACGGTACTAATGTTGCGGACGTATTTAATTACGATAAAAAAGTAGATGCCTTAACTACTGCCGATTTAAAAGCGGCAGCAAATAAATATCTCGACATGAAAAATTATGTTCAGGTAGTGTTATATCCGGAGAAGTAAGAATACCTATCCTAAAACTAATCCCTGTTATTCAAAGACATTTTTGAATAACAGGGATTTTATTTTACACGTTGACGGTAATTTATTCGTAACGCAACGCTTTAACAGGATTAATTACTGCCGCTTTAAAAGATCGATACCCAACCGTTACCACAGCAATCAACAAGGTGAGTGTAAATCCAACAAGAAAAATACCGGGACCCAACTCAATGCGATAGTCAAAATCACTTAGGTAATTGTTCATTAAAATCCAGGCCACTGGTGCAGCTATAACAAACCCAATAAAAATCAACACAATAAATTCTTTTGAGAACATCATCACAATACTTGACACCGAAGCTCCCAATACCTTTCGAACACCAATCTCTTTTGTTTTTTGATTCGCCACAAAAGTTGCAAGACCAAATAAACCAATGCAACCAATGAGAATAGAAATGGATGTGAACACCGTTAACAATACAGACATCTTCTCTTCTTTTTCGTAAAACTTTTTAATGTTTTCATCCAGAAACTCATAACTGAAAATATTTTTTGGATATGCATCTTCCCATTGTTTCTGAACGTTTGCAATACTCGCCTGAAAATTTTTCGGATTGATGCGCACGGCCATCGTGTTATAATTTACAATTCGATTGAGCAAAACTGTGGGTTCAATCTTGTCGTGCAACGAAGTTGTGTTAAAATCTTCCACAACACCCACTACAGGAAAAAGCTTACGCCACACACGAATACGCTTTCCAATAAGTTCAGTCGGATCTGCAAACCCTGCAATGCGTGCAAACTCTCTGTTCACTACATATCCTGTCGCGGTGTCAAGATCAACCAATTTATTTCCTGTAAGTAATTTCAATTCGAAGAGATCAATATAATTTCCATCTACGGTTTTTACCTGTGCATCTTTGCGTTGTTCATCGTTCCAGCCCTCTACAATAAAACCAGTTCCTGCCACGTGGCCTGATGATGGTGCTGAGTTGCAAAGGCTAACCAATTCAACTCCTGCCAAACGTGATAATTCATTTTTCAAAGTACGCATCGTACTTGAATGTCCAGCTGAATCTGACGTAGGTAATTCTTGTTCAGGAAGCGGTAACATTATAATGGCATCTTTGCGAAAACCCAAATCTTGCGATCGAAAGAAATTTGTTTGATTAATAATTACAATGGTGCCGATGATCAACAATTGTGAAATAGAAAATTGAAATACAACAAGACCCTTGCGCATAAAGTGGCCGAAGGAAGATTTGTTAGATGCGTCATTCTTCATCACCATAGCAGGCGTATATCCTGAAAGGATAAAAGCAGGATAAATTCCAGCCATTACCGACACCGATATAAAAAGAATAAATAAAAATATAACGAGTGATTGATCGTGCAAAAGGCTAATGGAAAGTTCAAGATCCATATAGGTATTCAAATAGTATAGACCAAGTTGCGCTATGCCAATAGAAAGTATAATCGATATAAACGTGACCAGTGACGTTTCTCCCAAAAATTGCGCCATCAGTTGACCGCGTGTGCTGCCTAATGCTTTACGAATTCCAACTTCTTTCGATCGCTTAATTGCTTCTGCGGTTGACAGATTTATAAAGTTGATGCAGCCGGTAATAATTAAGAATAATCCAACAAAGAAAATTGCCATAATGTTACTCTTGCTCATTTCATTTCCTGAGAACGTATAGTATCGATCATTAAAATGCATTTCACTTAACGGTTGAATATTAAAAAGCTCCTTTTCAAAATTTTTCTCTCCAATATACCTATCGGTAAAAGCTTGCATTCGATTTTCAACCTGACTGATATGAACGCCCTCTTTGAGTAAAAAATAACATTGGTTATTACTTGATATTCCATTCCAACCGCGTTCTTCCGATTTCGTGCGAATAGTTTCATACGACAGAAAAAGCGTGAAAGGAAAATCAGTATTGTTCGGAGGATTTTCTACAACGGCTGAAATTTTATAATCTGTATTTTGATAGGTAATTACCTCTCCTACCACATCTTCACTTCCAAAATATTTAACAGCAAGTTCTCGCGAAACAACGGCTTCATTCGGCTCATCTAATCCGTTGATAGCGTCACCTGAAAGAAGTGCTCTATCGAATGTTTTAAAGAATGTTGGCTCGGTAAATACAATTCCTTTTTTTTCCTGAAATTTTTTAGGTACACCATCGCGTTGCGAAATTGTTACCAATCCACCATCATCATATTGTGTAAACACTACATGCTCAACTTCCGGAAAATCATTTCGAAAAGCAACGGAGAGCGGTGTAGGAACACCGGGTGTATAGAATGCTTCGTCATTACCTTCCGCTTGCGTTACCACCCGATATATTCGACTATAATTCGTGTGGAATTTATCATAACTCAATACTTGCGAGATTAGTAAAAACAGAACAATGCTACTGCTTATGGCCAATGTCAACCCGCCAATGTTGAAGAACGCACTGCTTCGTTGGCGCATTAAATTTCTGAAAGCGGTTTTAATGTAATTTCTCAGCATGGAATTTTGATTTGAAAATCTTGTATTCCAAGATGAATGCCAGTAAAAGAAAGTTGAAGGAAATCAACACAGCCCTGTTTCTACAAAAAACCCTGTTCATTACTGCCCAAATTTGTTCGCTTCCGGACAGAAAAAAGTTAGGAAAGAAATTATTTTGGACACAACCGCGTTGTTACATTCGAATCCATACTTTTGCATCATGCTACAGCAAATCATTATCGGCATATTATTTCTAGGAGCTTTGGCTTACGTTGGCCGATTAATCTTTAGAAGCTTGCAGGCAAAGGCAGCCTGCTCGTCAGGTTGTGGAAAGTGTGGAGTGGTTGATTTTAATAAGATTGAAAAGCAGATTGCCGCTAACGATAAGTTGTCCAAAAGTATCCGATAAATCCCGGACTAGAATAAATTTCATTAAGCCCACACCTTCGTTCCTTCTGTACAATTTTTACAAATTTCAATTTCACTTCGCGATCGAAGCAACGATGCTCTGAATTGATTGTACTTCTCACTGTTCCAAATCTCTTCGAAGGTTTGATTTTTTAGATCACCTAAAACATAGTGAGCATCCTTATCAAAACAACATGGCACTACTTTTCCATCCCATGTTATCACACAACTATGCCACATCTTCCAGCAATGATTATCAAAAGAGTTTTTGATTTCGAAGGTACCGTCATCTTGTTTTTTGTAACGAGAATATTTATCGATGGTAGGAATTAGATCAGAACCATTTTTATAATCGTAAATCTGTGCTGTCTTTAATTTCACTTCATCTACCCCAAGTCGTTTAGCCCATTGATACACTTCTGGTATTTGGTGTTCGTTTGGTTTCACAACAAGAAATTGAAAAATAGTATGTGGTGTTTTTGATTTCAATTTCTTTTTCCAACGAATAATATTTTCCGCGCCCTCCATTACCTTATCAAGTGATCCTCCTATACGATACGATTGATAGGTATCCTGAGTAGTGCCATCAATAGAAATAATTAATCTATCAAGATTCGATTCGATTGTAGCTTTCGCAGATTCGTCTTTTAAATAATGTGCATTAGTAGAAGTGGCGGTATAGATTCCTTTCTTTGAAGCATAGGATGCCATCTCTAAAAACTGAGGATGGAGATACGGCTCGCCTTGAAAATAAAAAGTAAGGTAACTTAACGTTGGCGCCAATTGATCGATCACATTTCTAAATAAAGATTGATCGAGCATTCCGGTTGGCCGAGTAAAGGAACGCAGTCCACTAGGACATTCCGGACAACGTAAATTACAAGAGGTAGTAGGCTCAAACGAAATGCTGATCGGCATACCTTTAATACTTGCGTTCCCCGTAAGGCGCGAGCGCTGATAACTGTACAAAATCGATGCGGCATTGGCAGCACGTTTTGCCGTTAGCTTCGAAGCGTAATTCAGTCCGTCTTTAAAATTGCCCATTGTGCGTGCAAGATAACGTCTAAAATTATCTGAACCGTTATTCTTTGTTCCTATCTTTAACGTTGAAAATTTTGCCTTATACGCATGCTTCAGTTCACACCCTTAAATTCTCAAATAAAAACGAATTAGAATCAACAGCATTCATCAGATTAAAAAATGCGATGAAATTTATACATTGAATTGCCTGATATTAAAATACAGACCACCATTAACAATTAACTGTTAACCATTCACCACGCGATTACATAATCTTCGGCATGAAAAAATATATTATAATCCTTCTTGTTTTAATTTTCAATTCGGCTTTTGCGCAAACGCTTACTGAACGCGCAACGATATCGGTCATTACCTTCGGTCCGTTTCAACGAGAGTTGTATTCTGCTTTTGGTCACAGCGCGTTTCGTGTATATGATCCGGCAAACGGAATTGATGATCTCTACAATTATGGCGTGTTCGATTTCGATCAGCCTAACTTTTATTTAAATTTTGCCAAAGGTAATTCGCTTTACAAGTTGGGCATTTCTGATTACCCGCGATTCAGAGATTATTACATTTACCACAACCGTTATGTGCATGAACAAGTGTTGAACTTCACACCGGTTCAAACACAAAAGGTATTTGATTATTTAGGTTGGAATGCGTTACCGGAAAACATGAATTATCGTTACGATTATTTTTACGATAACTGCGCCACGAAAATACCTGCAGTAATACTAGCGGCATTAGGCGACTCTGTTCAGTTTGATGGATCTTACATTAAAACCAATTACAGCATTCGCGATCTCACGGATATTTATTTAACACAACAACCGTGGGGAGATTTAGGTATTGACGTTTGTTTGGGTTTACCTATGGATAAAAAGGCGAGTCCGTATGAATACATGTTTCTTCCGGATTATGTTGAATCGGGTTTTGATCATGCAACGATTAAAAATGAAACGGCTACTGTTCCTTTAGTAAAAGAAACAATTTTAATCTACGAATCACGCGA